>JASFME010000164.1:0-5231 GCA_050117725.1 Granulosicoccaceae bacterium
GCACGTGAGTTCGCCGTTAAGCGACTGGCCCTGCCGGACAGCAAGACCTTCCGTGACTATGCCGATCTCGAGCGCCCCTGGGTATTGTGGAACGTGTTTGCCACACCGCCATTATCTATCGAGGCGCATCGCTGGTGTTACCCGCTCATCGGTTGTCAGGCCTACCGATCCTTTTTTAACGAAGACTATGCGAAAAGCTATGCGCAGTCCTTGCGTGATAGCGCGCTGGATGTGCATATCGCACCGTCACCGGCCTATTCAACGCGTGGCCGGTTTGCCGATCCCGTGTATGCACCGATGTTGCGTTTCGACGATATCACCCTGGTGGGCATGTTGTTCCACGAACTCGCGCATGAACGCGTGTATTTTCAAAGTGACAGCGAACTGAATGAGTCGTTTGCCATGGCAGTGCAGCATGCGGGGCTGCAAGAGTGGTTACAGGCTACCGGTAAGCCGCAGTTGTATACCGCATACCGGCAGCGGCAACGTAAGGCCCGGGAGTTTTCCGCACTGGTGCTTGGCTACCGCGACAGGTTGCAGGCCCTGTATGAATCTGACAAACCGGAACGTTTCAAACATGCGGCAAAGACCCGCCTGTTTAACCGTCTGCGGCGAGATTACCGGCAGCTGAAGGCGTTGTGGAGTGGTGAGGCTACATTTGACAACTGGTTCAGGAAACCATTGAACAACGCCCGCCTGTTACCGGTTGTGACCTACCAGGGCTTTGTCACTGCATTCGAAAAATTGTTCCGGCAACAGCAACAGGACTGGTCGGCATTTTTTATGGCAGCGGAAAGACTTGCCGCATTGCCCGTGGCTGAACGTCGCATGGTGTTACAAACAATGCTTGCCGATCAGGTCTTGCACAAATACCCGGGTACGATCTCCTCGAGCGCCACCGCGATACCGAAGCGTAACGGGAAACCCTTTTCGCAGACGCTGTCGACGGTCAGCGACAGGTAGTTGTCATAACTCATGGGCTTGCCCGGCAACAGGCCGAGCATGCGTGCCTGCAGCGACGAGGCAGTGTCGTTAAGACCGATAATGAGCCGCTTCATGCCACAGGTCTTCGCCGTGTAGGCAACCAGTTCACGCAGCGTATAGACGTTGGGACCACACAGTTCGTAACGCTCGCCAATGGTTTCATCATCATCGAGTGACATGACATAGGCGCGTACCACATCTTCCACGTACACGGGGGCAAAACGTGCCTCCGGGCAGGCCAGCGGGAACACCGGCGCAAAGCGTAACAGGCCTGCAAAGCGATTAAAGAAGCTGTCACCGGGACCGAAGATGATCGACGGGCAGAAGCGTGTTACGCCCAGACCACGTTTGCCTGCCTCGACCAGCAATTCCTCGGCCTGGCCCTTGCTGAACAGGTAATGACTCGGGCCATGTTCGGCATTCGCGTGCAGCGCGCTCATGTGTAACAGGCGCGGTATATTGCATTCCTCACATGCATGGATGACCTTGCGCGTGAGTTCGACATGCGCGTGGCGAAAGCCACTGCCATCCGAACCGCTTTCATTGAGAATCCCGACCAGGTTGATCACCGCATCGCAATTGGCGAACTGTTCGCGCAGCACGAGCGGGTCATGGATATCGCATTGACGGGTTTCGACGCCGGGCAGGGCGTGTAACGGATCAGTCGGTGACAGTGCACGACGCGAGGGCACGCGCAACAGCCAGCCCTTGTCGACGAGTGCCTTGCACAGCGACTGGCCGACGAAGCCGCTACCACCGAGTACGCAGACGCGTTTCATTTGTTCACCATAACCCTGTTTCTGCAGGCATTGAACATGATGGTCAGGTTCTGGGCGCGATATCCGGCATGCGCCGTTGCAGGGGTGTCACGGGTTGATCCAGGTGTTTCTCAAAGATTGCCGTGGTCGCCATGATCTTCTTCACATACTTGCGGGTTTCATTAAACGGTACGGTCTCGATCCAGACGTCGGCCGGTACGGCCGCGATTTCGGGCAACCAGCTGCGCACACGGTACGAGCCGGCATTGTAGGCTGCCGTGGCCAGCGGCAGGTGGCCATTATGTCTTTCCAGCACAGATTTAAGATGGGCCGTGCCAAGCTGGATGTTGTTATCAACATGCAGGATCTCGTATTTATTGCGCACGCGCAGCTTGAGACGTTTTGCCTCGCTGCGCGCCGTACGCGGCATGAGTTGCATGAGGCCAAGGGCGCCGGCATGGGATCGTGCATCGGTCATGTAGGCGCTTTCCTGGCGAAGGATGCTGAACACCCAGGCCGGATCGATACGGTTACTTTTCGCATTCTTCAAGACCTGTTTTTCAAACACAATCGGGAAGCGCAGGCGCAGGTCGGTGTAATGACCGGCACGTCCGGCGGTGAGGACGGCACGATCGTGCCAGCCCCAGCGATGGGCGAGCACGGCGGCAAGTTCGAGCTGACGCGGTTGCAGCGGCCTGATCGCGGCATGCCATTCGCGGCGTGCATCGACGGTCATGCCGAGCTGGTACAGTTCGTAGGCACGGGTAAAGCCGGGACGGCCGGCCAGCGCATCAAGTTCCCTGTTCGTGTGCGCGATGGGTTGACCGTCGAGGGCATAGGGCAGCTTGAGGCGATCCGCGGCGAGGAAGCCGTGATAGCTGGCCTCGTTGGCAATCACGGCAAAACGCTGTCTGGCCTGTTCTGTCCGGCCGGTCTGTTCCTCGGCGCGGGCCTGCCAGTATTGCCAGTCGTCATCAAGTCGCATGCTTTCAGGCAATTCCTGCACCGCGCGTTCGACGGCTTGCCAGTCCTGCTTGTTCAGCGCGCTGCGCACGCGCCAGGTATGGATCTTTTCATCGCGCCACTCGGCCGGCACGGCATCGAACAGCTGCCAGGCCTCGGGCAGGCGCTGCGTTGCGGCATGCAGGGCGATGCTGCGCTGGATCCGGCCACGGTCCCTGTCGGTGAAGCTGTACTGCTGCTGGATATCTGCCCAGCGTTTGGCCGTCTCGCCCGCATCGATACGCGCGAGGCGCTCCAGGCCATGCAACACGATCTCGCGCACGAGCGGCGTGTCGTCGCGGAAATCCTTGTGGCCAAGCATTTTTGCCGGCTGGCGATACATGCGCCGCCAGCGTTCCACCCACTCACGTTCCTCGGCACCGAGGAACTTCGCCAGGTAGCGCGCCAGGTTCGGCTTGCGCTTGTGCATGGCGAGGCGGATGCGTTGCCATATCGCAGTCGGGGTGGCCTTGCCCTGCGCGCGCCAGGTATCGAAGACCTTGTCGCAGGCCCGCGGTTGCGACTTGCCAACCTGCCACAGGGCGAGCACCGCAGTATCGGTTTCCGCGTGCCCGGTGTTTTGCATGGCGCGGGCGCGGTAACAGTCGAGTGTCGTGCTGTTCAGGTCACGGTAATCGTCGAGGTAAGCCTGCCAGCGCCCCTGTTTGGCGAGTGTTCTTAACCATTTGCTGCGCAGGCGCCTGCCGACCGGCGTCTGTTCCTGTTGTTCAAGGAACGCGCGTACGGCCGCGGTGTGCGTGCGTTGCTGCAGGCGGCGTTTCAGGTATTCGTATTCGAGATAGGGGCGTAGCGGGTAGTCATCGAGATGTTCAAGGAGTGTATTGTATTTCGTGAGCGCCCCCTGGCGGATTGCCTTGCGGGCCTCGAGAAAGTCCTTGCGCTGTTCAACACGGTCAGCGGCATGGACAACGCCGGTTGCGCCCGTCATGAGTGCGAGCAGCAGACCTGTAGCGAACAGTGTTTTGGCGATACGTGCCATGAATTTAATATAACTCCTTAATAGACTCCATTATAGTGGTCATGGCGGGTTATGCCACTGCGCCCCGGTGGCTTGCATCAGCGCCGGGGGCTCGATTAGCCTGTCCGAAACACCTGGAAATAATATGACAGAAAAGGTTTCCCTGCGACGCAGCCTGTCCCTGCCATTGATCACGTTTTACGGGCTGGGCACGATCATCGGTGCCGGCATCTACGTACTGGTTGGCAAGGTTGCCGGTGAGGCCGGGCACTTTACACCGCTGGCGTTTATTGTGGCGGCGATCCTCGCCGCGTTTACCGCCTTCAGTTATGCGGAACTCGTGTCACGTTACCCGCGCAGTGCCGGTGAGGCCGTGTACATCCTGCATGCGTTTCGCCGGCCGTGGCTGGCAAAACTGGTCGGCCTGTTGATCATCACGGTTGGCCTTGTATCGACGGCGACACTGGCGAATGGCTTTGTTGGTTACCTGGATCGTTTCATCGTCCTGCCGGACTATGTTGGCATAGCGGTGCTTATTGTCGGCCTCGGTGCACTCGCCGCGTGGGGCATCAACCAGTCGGTCGGTTTTGCCGCACTGCTGACCGTGGTCGAGATCGCCGGCCTCGTGATCGTATGTTGGGCGGCGCGCGACAGTGTTGCGCTTATTCCCGCAAACATCGATATGCTCTGGCCGGGTGTGGATGTGCTGGCATGGCAGGGCGTGTTGCTTGCCGCGTTTATCGCCTTCTATGCCTTTGTCGGCTTCGAGGATATGGTCAACGTCGCCGAGGAGGTCAAGGACGCGAGCAGGACCCTGCCACAGGCGATCATGCTTGCACTCGTGATCACGACACTCCTGTATGTGGTGGTGGCGATGACGGCGAATATCGGTCTGCCGCGGGAGTTGCTCGTCAACAGCGAGGCCCCACTCGCCGATCTGTATGCCCACGCGAGCGGGGACAGGGCCGTGCTGATCTCCCTGATTGGCCTGCTCTCCGTCATGAACGGTATTCTCGTGCAGATCATCATGGCCACGCGCGTGTTATACGGCATGAGCGCCCAGGGCTGGCTGCATGACTGGTTTGCGCGCGTCCATATCAGTACGCGTACGCCACTGAATGCAACAGTATTTATTGTCATCTCAGTGCTGGCGCTGGCTTTGTGGTTGCCGCTGGTTACGCTGGCCAAGCTGACCAGCTTTATTACGATGACCGTGTTTACCCTGATCAGCCTGAGCCTGTGGCGCGTCAAGGTGCGCGAACCGGTATTTGACGGTTTCAAGGTGCCGTTGTGGCTGCCGGTGACAGGGGTGTTCGCCTCAATGTCATTTCTGCTTTACCAGGTTTTCAATGTCATACAGCAATGGCTGGCAGGATGACAGCGCATGTGGTTTGAATGGGGCGGGTACCTGTTGCTCGGCGCATTTGCCGGGGTGGTCGCCGGCCTGCTCGGGGTCGGTGGCGGTCTGATCATCGTGCCCGTACTTGTCTACATTTTCTCGCAGCAGG
>JASFME010000165.1:0-5228 GCA_050117725.1 Granulosicoccaceae bacterium
GCGATGACAATACCCCCGCGTGGCGATATCCAGTTCGTCATCGCCGAGTTGCTGGCAAAGCTGTTCATACCAGCTCCCCGGTCTGTCGCGTTTTTTCGCATGGCCACTGATGATAAGCATGTGTTTGGCACGGGTCAGCGCGACGTATAACAGGTTGGCCTCTTCGCGCGCTTCACGTTGCAAGCGGGTGTTGTCGAGCGATTGCAGGATACTGTCGCGTTGTTTGTCTGGTGGCAGTAACAAACAATATTCGGGGGCGACCAGGTTGGCCGGCCAGTTGACGAGGGTTTTCCATGCGGTTTTGCTGTCAGGGGTCCGGTTGCTGTCGACGAGGAATACAACCGGGGCTTCCAGGCCCTTGGCGCCGTGGATAGTCATGATGCGCACACGGTTCTCATCACCGCTGGTCTGGGCAATGTCCATCCTGTCCGCGGCGTGTTTATGCAGATTCCTCAGGTGATTGCGGAATTGTTCCAGGCTCGGGTAACGGCCGCTGTCGATCTCCAGTGCCAGTTCGAGAAAACGTACCAGGTTGGCATGGACACGTGACGCCTGTTGCGCTGTGCTGCTCGTTTTGAACCGGGCAAGGATATTCGCATCGCAGTAAATTCGATCGAGCAGATCATGCACCGGCAGTTTGCCAGCCAGGTTATGCCAGTTGGCCAGTAGTGCCCAGCTTTGTGTGAATGCATCTCGTTCACCCGGTTGCGCCAGTTGTCCGAGCGCCGTGAACCAGTTGCACTCAGATTGCTTGGCATGAATGGCGAGTTCGGCAAGGTCGCCGTCATTAAGTGAAAATATCGGGCTGCGCAGGATACGTGCCAGGGCCAGGTTGTTATACGGTGTCAGCAGACAGTCGAGCAGTGCCAGCATGTCCTGGATTTCGCTGCAGTCGAACAGCGTGCCACGTTCCGTGCCGAAGTAGGGGATATCGGCCTCGCGCAGGGCAGTTTCATAGTGTCTGGCTGCAGTCCGGGCACGTAATAAAATGATAATGTCCGAACACATCAACGGTCGTTGCTGACCGTCATCTTCGATAAGGAGACGGCTGTCGAGCAACTGCCGGATGCGCTGCGCAATGGCCGCGGCCTCGACCGAGGCGGCCTGGTCCTGACGTATCGGCCTGGGCATATGCAAGGGATCACGCAGACCTTCCTGCTCCACTTTTTCAACAATCTTCTCATCTATGATCAGGGGCAGGATCTCGACTTCCCCCCACAACTGTTGCTGGTAGGTATCATGTTCAACGAAGTTATCCAGCAAATCGTGCAACGGCCCCTGTGCGAACACCGCGTTGACAAAATCCATGATCGCCGGGGCGGATCGGCGCGAGGTAGTCAACGGCGTTTGCCGGGTATGCAGCCTGTCTTCCAGCCAGTTACGCGCCTGTTCGAACAATGTCGAATCAGCACGGCGGAAGCCGTAAATCGCCTGTTTGGTATCACCGACAAGGAATACCGAACGTTGGCGTTCCTGTTCTGACGCGGCCAGTTCCTCGAGAATCGGGAGTAGCAAGCGCCAGTTCACCGGGTTGGTGTCCTGGAATTCGTCGACCAGCAGGTGATCGATACGCTGGTCAAGCTTGTACTGGATCCAGTGTGCATTGTCATGGGTATTCAGCAGGCAATAGGCTTTCCACTCGAGATCGTTGAAATCCAGTACACGACGAGTGTGTTTGATCGCCTGGTAGTGTTCGACAAAACGCTGTCCTGCCTCGTACCAGGCTGCATTGAGGCGTGCGTTGTGTACGCGCAACAACTGGTCCTCACGTTGCTCACAGGCCTGCAGTAATTCAGCGTGCAGGGTCATGAGATGTTTTTCATTGTGTTCACCGCGTGCTTTCGTGCTCGCGGCCGTCGAGGAAAACTTGCGGGGATCGCCTGCGGCGGTAAAAAAGATCGTTTTAAACTCGGCGTAATTTGCCTCAGTCATTGACCACCCGGCTTTGTCGGCCGCTGTGTTGTTGGTTTTGTTATCCTGCAGCCGTCGCAGACGGGCGTATTCGCGGATGGCATCGGCATGCTGATTAAAAAAACTACGCGCATCGCTGTCAATACCATCGACCTGGAACAGTTCATGCACTGCCTGCTGGTAATGCTTGACCGGCTCCGGCAGCGATTGTGTCATCGCCCACCAGTCGACGCGTTGCTCGAGAAAACTGTCGAGCGCCTTGCGCACACTGTTTTGACTGCCGATGTGCTGGTACAGGGTCAACAGGCTGCACGCGACCTCACTGTGCGGCGAGTTATTTGCCTCGTTAAGCAGCGCATCACGGGCCTCGTTGATCAGCAGGGCGTTTTGTTCCACGAGTTCGAAGGCGGCTGGCACATCGGCCTCTAGCGGGAAGCGTCGCAGCAACTGTTGGGAAAAGGCATGAAAGGTCGTGATGTTGGGTTGCCTGCGGCTGCGTAACAGTTGTTCATACAGCGTGCGGGCCTGAACCAGCGAGTCAGGCGTGATATCGACTGACATCGCCTCGAGTAATTTGCGCAGCATGTCATCATCGGCACAGGCCAGTTCATTCAGCCTGGCCATGAGCCGTTCCTGCATTTCGGCAGCGGCCTTGCGCGTAAAGGTGATGGCGACAATGCCATCGGCCGGGGCGCCGGCAAGTAACAGACGGATGATACGCGTGATCAACATCCAGGTCTTGCCGCTGCCTGCCGAGGCGCTGACTGTCGCGTTACTATCCGGGCGAGTTGCAAGACTGACGGCGTTCATGCGCTGTCCCCGAGGGTCTCCTGCCAGTCTTCATAACGGCACAGCCCATCCATCTCGCAATACTGGCAGGCCTTGCCCGGCCATGCCGGCATTGGATGGCCTTGCTGTAGTGTGTCTGCGAGTGCGGCGAGTCTCGCATGGTGTGCGCTAACAAGACTGTCGAGTTCGTCAGCGCCCAGTACAACCTTGCTTTTTACCGTGTGCTCGCGCGTATCAATTGCCAGGTACTCGACACTGCACACCTGGTCTCCATACAGCAGGGCATAAAACGGTAACTGCACAGATTCACCTTGTTCGACATCTTGTTTCGAGGCAGTACTGCCGGTCTTGTAGTCGATGATCGCGAGCTGTTCTGCCTGCTTGTCAATGCGATCCAGCCGGCCATACAACGGCAACGGGATTCCTTGTATATCGTTACTGCGTTTTTCCTCCGTGATATACACCTGCCAGCCAGTTGCACGTTTGATTTGCCAGTTTATGTAGGCTGGTATGGTCTGTTGCCATTGCCGGTACCAGTCGCGGTGTTCAAAATGACTGTCGATGTCCCTGGCAAATACGGCCCGGGAAATTTTCTCCAGGTGGGCGATGGCCTCGCTGCGGTTGGCCATAGTGACCACCTGCGCAAAGGGTGCCGGCAGCCAGTCAACCGGTGCGTGGAAGGCCTGCAGGCAAAGATGGATGCGTTCACCGAATTCGTTTTTGCCCAGTACTTCACTGATTTCATCCGGTGCGCGCAGCCCCAGGCAACGGCTGGCGTAATAACGATAGGGACAATCGACCAGCCGCTGGTAGTCGGAAGCGCTGATACGTTCAGCGCGCAAGGGCGGGGCAACTTCCGGCGCAGGTTGTTGGCCGGGCATTGGTAAATCGCTGCGTGTGTCGCGGATCACGGCAGTACTGCTGGCCAGTTTCGCGTGCAGTGCCGCGTTTTCGAGGTCATTGCCATAGGCGCGCGCATGGAAACGGATCAACGCCTCCAGCCAGGGGCTGTCCAGTACCGGGTCGCCATTCATATTGATACGGTGCGTGGTCAGCAGGATCTCATCAGCGGTATCGAGCAGGCAGCGAAAGGCATGAAAGCGCCGGTTCACATCCTGTTCGTAACCGGGCAGGCCAAGCGACAGCCTGACGGTTTCATTGAAAAACGGCTCCACCGCAGGTGCGCCAGGCAGATGAGCACGGTCAGCACCGGCAATGACCAGTGCATCGAAGCGCATGAGGCGGGTTTGCGACAGGTCGAGTAATTGCACGGCTTGTGCCGGTGATGATGGCTTGAAGGTGTACTGCTCCAGGCATCGGGCCAGCCAGTTACGCAATTCATTGTGCGACATGAGCAACGGGTAGCGCTGCGCCGCGCTGAGTAATTGTCCGATTTCCTCGACAATGCGGTTGCCGGCCGCATCTTTTTCAAATCTGGTGAGCATGCCGAGACGTCGCAGGCTTTCCAGCAATGCCTCCAGCCAGGCACTCGCATCATGCCTGCGTTGCTGCTCGAAGCGGCGCAAGGGGGCGGCGGCATGCCCGAGTACGTCGAGCAGCGCGGCGATCTGGTTATAGACGTCGTCTGGCCAGTTCAATTGCAGGCGTTTGCGTCGTGACTCGAGCTGCTGCCTGTAACGTGACAGGTTACTGGTCACGGCCTCGTTAACGATGATGTCCTGCTCAAAGCGGTACACGAGTTGACGCAAATCGTCTGTATCAACAGCCGGATCAATAAATGCAGATTTGAGCAGGTCGAGTAGCGGGATGTAATCGAAATCGAGTTCAATGCACTCGAGCCAGCGCTCCAGTGCCGCAGCGGCGCTCGTCGTCGACAGGGCCCAACCGGCGCTGTCATGCAGGACGATATTGGCGCGTTCCAGCAGGGCGCGGATACGTCGCGCCAGTCGACGGTTCTGGGTGACGATACCAATCTGTTGTTTACCCTGTTGCAACCACAGCCGCACTTGCAGTTCGACGGCAAGCGCCTGTTGCTCTTCACTCTCGGCATGTAACACGCCAAGTCGTTCCTGTACGGGGGAGACAGGACAGTGCTGCGCAAACACATCGGCACGCTGGGCGAAATCGTTGAGCCGGTTGTCATACACGCTGTCGATAAATCGTGAGGCAGGGGGAGTGTCATGCGCCTGCCTGCATGGCGAGAGTTGCAGGTTCGCCAGTAGCGCGTCGGCCACGGCATCGGGATGACTGTCCGGGCAGCCGTGACCGTTGCCCTGTACGATCAGGCTGGCCTGTTGCCGTGTCAGCATGTGCTGCAACCAGTCATTTTCTGCCGGGATGAAGTGATCGATTCCGACCAGCCAGAAACGCCAGGGCTGTGTGTCGTGGAGTGATTGAACAAGCTTGTCACGGTAGTCATCATGGTTATCAACACAACCTTGCTGCCGCAGTTGTTCACGCCAGGCCTGCCACAGCGTATAGACGAGTCGTGATTCACGATCGAGGTGTTCACTGATAACGGGTTTGCCGTTGTCGGCATCGCCATAGGCATGACGCAGTGTGTCTGT
>JASFME010000166.1:0-5167 GCA_050117725.1 Granulosicoccaceae bacterium
GCGAACGTACCCTGGTCAATTCACCGACATTACCCTCCATGCGTGCCAGGATTTCTTTTGCCAGGGCCTCGGCCTCGGCGTTTTTACGCTGATCAAGATAGATCTGCACCAGTGTCAACATGGTATGCAGAGTCTTCTGACTGGTCTTGCCGAGTTTGACTTCCTTGATGGCAATACCTTCCCTGAGCAGTTCCTCGGCTTCCTGGTAACGCCCCTGCGCCGTCAAGGTGCGCCCCAGGTGCGTCATGATAGCCGAGGTTAACTGGTGCCTGAGGTTTTGTTCCCTGGTCGCAAAGTTGATATACGCCTTGCGCAACACTTTTTCTGATTTGTCGAGACTGCCGATCTGCCGGTGCAGCTTGCCCAGTTTCAGCAAGGCATTGTTGGTATGGCGATGCCCGGCACCTTTCTTGTACTCGAAGATCTGGTAGGCCTCTTTGAGGTGTTTTTTCGCCAGTTGGTAGCGGTTGGCCCGGTGATAAGCGGCGCCAAGCATCATCAGGCTATAGCCCAGTTTCGGGTGGTTTTCGTGGTAAACGTTACGTGATATTTCGACCTGTTTCTCAAGGATACTTATTGCTTCATCATTTTTACCCAGATTGGAAAGTACCGTGCCAAGCTCAAGACCGCGCTTGATAGTCCCCTTGTTTGTTTCACCTTTTTTTGCAAGACGCACCTCGTAACTTTTGCGCGCCAGTGGCAGGGCTTCTTCGAAATACCCGGCAATCCGCAACGACTTGCCGAGGCGGAAGCGTACCCGGCCCCTTGCCTTGCCCCTGATACCTTCCTGCTCGTACCAGGCCCAGGTATCGCGCAGGTAAGGCAAGACCTTGAGAAACTCTTTTTCCTCCCACAGGTATTCGTAAATCTCCTCCCGAAGTTCATTGGCCTGCTCGCTCATCTTGCCGTGCTCGGCAACACGCTGTTGGTATTGCTGCTGCATCTGCGTGAGTTCGTCGTTCGCAGCAAACAACGCGGTCGTGAAGGTTAATAACAGGGTAAAAACCGGGATAATGGCGCACTTCATAAAACTGGCTCCGTTCCTATTTCTTTTGCTGGGTCGCCCGCTGATTCGGTACAGGATAAATACAAATGATCTTCAAGTATTTTTATAGATAGTCGGGCTGCATTATACAAGGGTAATATGTCACACTTGCTGTTGTTCTGACCATTCAGCACAACACGACAGTCTTCAGACCGCTAACCGGCCACCGGGAATGCTGTCCATGAGAACATTTGATTTTATAGTGATCGGCAGTGGCCCGGCAGGGCAACGCGCCGCTATCCAGGCTGCCAAGCTCGGCAAGCGGGTCGCGATTATCGATCGCCACGGCATGCTCGGCGGCGTTTCCGTGCATACCGGCACCATCCCGAGCAAGACCCTGCGCGAGGCGGCACTGTACCTGTCCGGCTGGGACCAGCGCGGCCTGTACGGCCAGAACTACCGGCTCAAGGCCGACCTGACCATCGATGATCTGAAACAACGCCTGCACATCACGCTGAACCACGAAATCAAGGTCATCCATAACCAGCTCGTGCGAAACGGTGTCGAGATCATCGAGGGCACGGCCGAATTCAGCGATGCTCATACAGTACTGGCCACCGCCGAAGATGGTCGGCAACAGTCCTGCCGCGCCAGGAAATTCCTGATCGCAGTCGGCAGCCGGCCCCACCGCCCTGATGCAGTTCCTTTTGATGATGTGCGTATCATTGACAGTGACGCGCTTCTGACCCTGCAGCACCTGCCGTCGCGCATGATCGTGGTTGGCGCCGGTGTTATCGGCATCGAGTATGCCACGATTTTCAACACACTTGACGTCAAGGTCACGTTACTCGATAGCCGGGACAGCATGCTGGCTTTTCTCGACAATGAAATCGTTGATGAACTGGCCCATTCACTGCGCGAGCGGGGGGTATCTCTGTACTTCGGCGAAAAGGTGGCAAACGTCGTGGCGAAAAATGACACTGTCTTATTACATACGGATACCGGCAAACAACTGGAAAGCGATCTCGTATTGTTTGCTGCCGGACGGATCGGTTCAACCTGGGCGCTGCAACCGGAAAAGGCCGGCATCGAGACCGACGAACGCCGCCTGATAAAGGTTAATGAACATTTCCAGACCTCTGTTGATCACATCTACGCTGCCGGTGATGTGATCGGTTTTCCGAGTCTGGCCTCGACTTCAATGGAACAGGGCCGCATTGCCGCCACACATGCATTTGCCAATCGTGACCTGCGGATGCCACAGAACTTCCCGTTCGGCATTTATGCGGTACCGGAAATCAGCATGGTCGGCAAGACAGAGCAGCAACTCAAGGCAGAAGATATCGCCTACGGTATCGGTATTGCGCGCCTGCAGGAAACCGCCCGTGGTCAGATTATGGGCATCACTGAAGGCATACTGAAAATGCTTTTCGCAATCGATGATCACCGCATCCTCGGTGTACACATCATCGGCGAAGGCGCCACCGAGCTGATTCACATTGGCCAGGCCGTCCTCGAGCTGAACGGTACCCTTGAATACTTCCTTACCAATGTCTTCAACTACCCGACCCTGGCCGAGGCCTACAAGGTGGCGGCACTGGATGCCTGGAACAGAATTAATTAATTTATCTTCTCAAAGACCAGGTCCCATACACCGTGCCCGAGCCGGTGGCCGCGTTGTTCAAATTTGGTCAGTGGCCGTGTCACGGGGCGTTCAACATAATCGCCTGTTACCGAGGTATTGCGGAAACCCTGTGCAGCATTCATGACCTCAAGCATGTGCCCGGCATAATCCTGCCAGTCGGTTGCCATATGCCAGACACCGCCGGTTTTCAGTTTGCGCCGCACGAGTTGCACAAAGGCGGGCTGCACGATGCGGCGTTTGTGGTGTTTTTTCTTCGGCCAGGGATCGGGGAAAAACAGTTGCACCCTGTCCAGGGATTCATTGGCGATGCGCTGTTCCAGCACGTCAACCGCGTCATCACAAACAATATGAATATTGCTGATCTGGTTCTGCTCGATTAACTGCAACAGGTTACCGACACCGGGACGGTGTACTTCGATACCGATGAAATTCGTATCTACTGCCTGCATTGCCATCTCGGCCAGCGAAGCGCCGTTACCAAAACCGATTTCCAGCACACAAGGGCTGTGACATTCAATCAGGCTGCTGTCATTCTCGATACCGTACTTTGGCCATAACTGCTCGAAGGCGCGCTTCTGCGCCTGTGTAAACCTTCCTTCGCGGCGCACGAAACTGCGAATTCTGCGTAAATACGTGTCTTTGCCTGTTTCAACCATAAATTACCGCTTGTGATTAGCCATGAATAACTTCTATGATTACCGTGCATTACCTGTCTGGGCCGGGACATAGCATATGGAAAAGATAACAACCCTTCTTTCTGAGCGCGGTCTCGAAGTTGCCGATTTAAATACATTCGATAACTGGTTACAAATCGGCATCATTGCCACTGCCATGCTCCTGGGGTTTTTTGTTTCCCGGTTCCTGATTCATTATCTCGCGGCACGCACCGGTGAAAAGGAACTGACCAGCTTCAGAAAATTCACCTTGCGCAGTATTGAAAGGCTGCTTTTGCCGATCAGCGCCTTGATGTTCATCCTGCTCGGGCGCGCTGCCCTGAACACCCTGCAACAACCCGCAACAATTCTCGAGATCGCCACCACCCTGTTCCTGGCGCTGGCCGGTATCCGCTTCACCATCTATATCCTGCGTAAGGGCTTTGCCCCGTCGCCACTGCTAAAAGCCTGGGAACACATTATCAGCAGCATATTATGGATAGTGGTCGCCCTGTATCTGCTCGACTGGCTACCGGCGGTGTCCGGGAGCCTTGACAGTATCGGCTTCAAATTCGGCGATAACCGCATAACCGCGCTGAGTATTATAAACTTTGTCCTGCTCACGGCCCTGTTCTTCACCCTGGCCTTGTGGATATCCAACAACGTCGAACAACGTATGCAGCGTTCCGCCACGCTGAATGCCAGCCTGAAGGTCGTACTTGCCAAGCTCGTCAAGGTTGCCTTTATTACTATCGCCGTCCTGATTGCGCTGGATGCAGCCGGCATTGACCTGACGGCACTGACGGTATTCGGTGGTGCACTTGGCGTTGGCCTTGGTTTTGGTCTGCAACGTATCGCAAGTAACTTCATCAGCGGCTTTTTGTTGTTGTTCGACAAGTCGATCAAACCCGGTGATGTGATCAGCATCGGCAACAAGTTCGGCTGGGTCGAGGCATTGCACGCCCGTTATATCGTGGTACGCGATCGCGATGGCGTTGACACGCTGATCCCGAATGAAAATCTCGTCACGACCGATGTGATCAACTGGAGCTACAAGGACAAAAACGTCCGTCTGAAGATCCCGGTTTCCATCAGTTATCACGACGATCCTGAACAGGCGATGGCGCTCATGATTGAGGCCGCCAATGAAACCAACCGCGTATTGACGGACCCGCCGGCAGTGGCCCGTCTGCTCGAGTTTGGCGATAACGGTATTCAGATTGAATTGCGCCTCTGGATAAATGACCCGGAAGCCGGCCTGAACAATGTCCGCTCCGATACGAACCTGGCTATCTGGCGCAAGTTCAAGCAGGCCGGGATCACGATCCCGTTCCCGCAACGCGATGTATATATCAAACACATGCCAACGCAGCAGTAAATACTAGAACCAGCGTTTTATCCTGAAAATGATCAACAGGGTAATTGCCAGGGTCGCCATGCCGCCGAGCGCGAAGAAATAGGCATTGTGGATCTTCAGCTCCGGCATGTACTCGAAGTTCATGCCGAAAATACCGGCGACCAGGCCCAGTGGTAAAAAGATCGCTGACAACACCGTCAATACGCGCATGATCTCGTTGGTGCGGTGCGCCACGGCAGAAAAATGTAACTGCACGACCGCTTCCGCCTCGCTTCTTTGTTCGGCGGCAAACTTCAACACACGTCCGATGTGCTCCTGCAGATCCATGAAACGGACCTTCAGGTGATCATCAAATTCTGTTTCGGTGTCTTCGCGCCAGGCCATCAGGGCATGATGTTGCTCATCACACAAATACTCGAGCTTGCGCAGATAACTGGTGTGGTTGAGCACCGTCATCCAGTCATCGAAGGGGTTTTGCGGATCCAGCAGTTCGTTGCGCCAGGTTTCAAAGCGCATCGTGAGTGGTT
>JASFME010000167.1:0-5107 GCA_050117725.1 Granulosicoccaceae bacterium
CGCATGTGGTTTGAATGGGGCGGGTACCTGTTGCTCGGCGCATTTGCCGGGGTGGTCGCCGGCCTGCTCGGGGTCGGTGGCGGTCTGATCATCGTGCCCGTACTTGTCTACATTTTCTCGCAGCAGGACTTTGCTCCCGAGGTGATCGTGCACCTCGCCGTGGGCACCTCGCTGGCGACGATCATCTTTACCTCGATTGCCTCGATGCGCGCGCATCATCAACATGGTGCCGTACAGTGGCATGTGTTCCGGCAACTGGCACCGGGCATCGTGCTCGGTACCTTCATCGGTGCGGCGCTGGCCGACGTTATGTCGTCGACCGTGCTACGCAGCTTTTTCGGTGTGTTTGAACTCGTGGTTGCGGCGCAAATGGCGATCAATGCCAAACCGGCCCCGCATAGGCAACTGCCGGGTTTGGCCGGGACCTCCCTGGCCGGGATGGGCATCGGCACGCTCTCCGCCATCGTCGGCATTGGCGGCGGCACCATGACCGTGCCGTTTATGGCCTGGTGTAATGTCGCCATGCAAAAGGCCGTTGCGACCTCGGCGGCGGTCGGTCTGCCGATCGCGCTTGCCGGTGCGACGGGCTACGTGTTTACGGGCTGGAATGAAACTGGCTTGCCGGATTATGCCTTCGGCTATGTCTACTGGCCGGCACTTGCCGGTATTGTCATCATGAGTATGTTGACGGCGCCCCTCGGTGCGAAGCTCGCGCATAAATTACCGGCAGCGAAGCTGAAACGGATATTTGCCCTGTTACTGGCCGTGCTCGGCGTGAGGATGTTGCTCGGCTAACGTCCCGGCGTATGATAGAGAGGTACCCGCAGTTAAGAAACAGTCATACGGTTGCCACGGGACATGGAGGAATAATGAACAAAGCCGTAAAACTCGTACTGGGCCCGCTAAGCATCGTACCGCTGCTATATTTTATTGGTTTTTTCGTATTTGTCTTCTCGATGGTGTTTGGTGGCATGTCACCGCCTTTTACCGAATCACCCGGCCTTGCCAATGACTGGTTCCTGAAATTATTTATTGCCCACTTTGCGACAATATTATTAATCATGGCATTGATCGTCACTTACCTGGTTGTCCTGTTCAAATCGACGTCGATTGAACAAAACATGAAAGTATTATGGACAATATTACTGTTGTTTTTTGGCGTCTTTGCCTTCCCGGTATTCTGGTATTTGTATATCTGGCGAACACGTGCATAACGCTGTATTGCAATGTCGGGTTTGTGCGTGAAATGATGGTCGGTACAGGCTGGCCGGGGATGAGGCATACAGCATGACTGCACAGTGGCAACACTTTCATCATGGTGCCGATATCGGGGTACGGGGTATCGCCGACGACAAGGCCGGTGCTTTTGTGCAGGCCGCGCTGGCCATGTCGGCCGTAGTCGCGGATCTTGACAGCATTCAGAACCTTGAAAGTGTTGAGATCGCCTGTCAGGCACCGGATGACGAGATCCTGCTCGTCGACTGGCTCAATGCACTTGTCTATGAAATGGCGACACGCAAGATGCTGTTCGGACGTTTCGAACTGACCATCAAGGGCGATACACTCAGGGGCAAGGCCTGGGGTGAGCCGGTCGAACGACAACGCCATCAGCCTGTGGTCGAGATCAAGGGCGCGACCTTCACCGAACTGAAGGTCGGGCAGGATGAGCAGGGCCGCTGGCTTGCGCAGTGCGTTGTGGACGTCTAGGGAGCACGGGCATGGATCTGGGAAAACTCGTACAGGTGTCTGAATTCGAATGGCATGTCATGCCGCATGGCGAGATGCGTGTACCCGGCATCATTTACGCCTCGCAACAACTCATGGAGGAGATGGACAACAAGGTCTACGAGCAGGTCTGCAACGTGGCCACACTGCCCGGCATCGTCAGGGCCTCATATGCGATGCCCGATGCGCACTGGGGCTACGGCTTTCCGATCGGCGGGGTGGCGGCTTTCGATGCCGATGCGGGCGGTGTGATCTCCGCCGGCGGGGTCGGTTTCGATATCTCGTGCGGCGTGCGCACGCTGCTCACCGGCCTGCATGCCAGCGAGGTCGAGGCGGTCAAGGAGCGTCTTGCCGATGTTCTGTATCATCGCATACCGGCTGGCCTGGGCAGTACCGGCCAGATCCATCTGAACGATCAGCAAATGGATGACATGCTGCGCGGCGGTGCGAAATGGGCCGTGGCGCGGGGCTGGGGTGAAGCCGATGATCTGCTGCGCACCGAAGAAGGTGGTTGCATGGCCGGTGCCGAGCCGGGACAGGTCTCGCAACTGGCGAAGAAACGGCAACGTAACGAAATGGGCACGCTCGGTTCAGGTAACCACTACCTCGAGGTGCAACGGGTCAGGGAGATCTACGACACGGTCACGGCCGACAGTTTCGGTCTGAAGCAGGACGAGGTCGTGGTCAGCATCCATTGTGGCTCGCGCGGCCTGGGCCACCAGATCGGTACCGAGTTTTTGCGTGCCATGGTCATTGCCGCCGGTAAACATGGCATTCATTTACCGGATCGGGAACTGGCCTGTGCGCCGATCAAGTCTGATATCGGTCATGCCTATCTCGGCGCGATGCGTGCCGGTATCAACTGTGCGCTGGCCAACCGCGAGATCATCACGCACCTGACACGCGAGGCCTTTGCCGCCGTGTTTACCGGTACGCACCTCGCCTTGCTGTATGATGTTTCGCACAACACCTGCAAAGTCGAGGAACACGAAATCGACGGTGTGCAGCGGCAACTCTATATCCATCGCAAGGGCGCGACCCGTGCCTACGGGCCGGGACACAAGGAAATCCCCGCGGCATTGCGCGCCACCGGCCAGCCCGTGATTATCGGCGGCACGATGGGTACCGCCTCCTATATACTCGTCGGTGCCGAGCAGGGTGAACAACGTTCTTTCAGTTCGGCCTGCCACGGGGCCGGGCGCGGCATGAGTCGCCGCGCCGCGACGAAAAAGTGGCGCGGCAGGAAGGTCATCGATGACCTTGCCTACCAGGGCATCATTATTCGTAGCCCGTCGTTGCGCGGCGTCGCGGAAGAGGCGCCGGGTGCCTACAAGGATGTCAGCGATGTCGTGCAGGCCGCGGAGAGTGCAGGTCTGGCCCGCAAGGTTGCACGGCTCGAGCCGATGGTGTGTATCAAGGGGTGAGAGGTAGCGGCTATTTGATTTCAATACTATAGCCCTGCAAAGTAGTTGTATGCCAGTCAAGCAAATCCCTTCCAACGAAATCGAAATCGGCATGTACGTCGCCAGCCTGGATCGTCCCTGGAGCGAAACCCCGTTCCTGTTCCAGGGCTTCGAGGTGCATAGCCAGCAGGAAATCGACGAACTGCAACGTCTCACCAGGCATGTCCACATCATGGTGCCCGACGAGGAGATCGTGCTGACAAGGTTGCCCTCCGACCATACGGAGACCATGGCGGCCTCGAAGCTGTTACACAAGATAACCTACAGAGACACTGTTGCCGCCAAAGAAGAAGTGAAGAAGGTGCGGCATTCACATGAAACGATTTCGCGGCTGATCACCGAGGTCAAATCACTGGTGCAGGCAGATGGCCCGTTACGGCTGGAGCTTATTGAACAGCCGGTCAAGCTCATGGTGAACAGTGTCGTAAATAATCCCGATGCCTATCTGTGGCTCACCCGCATCAAGAAGTTCGATTCTTTCTTATACAGGGACTCACTTACTGCCGCCGTGTGGGGAACCGCGCTGGGTCGGCAACTGGGCATACCCGAGCAGGAATTGCAAACGCTGGCCACGGGTTGCATGCTCATGGACGTTGGCAAGCTGGCGCTACCGGTCGAACTGCTGCAGAAACATAGTCGTCTCGACCACGATGACTGGGAACTGATGAAAACCCACGTTGGCCATGGACTGTCAATCCTGGAAGCCGATCCGCAGTGCACAACGGATATTCTGGACATTGTGCGTACTCACCATGAGAGGCTCAATGGCAGCGGTTATCCTGCCGGTCTGCACGGTAGCCAGATCCCGTTGTTCGGCCAGATCGCCGGGATTGTCGATTTCTACGTGGCAGTGACAACGCCACGCCCGTTCGCCAGGGTTATCTCGCCCTCGCAGGCCGAGCAGATGCTGTATGAGCAACAGGGCCGCTACTTCGACGAGACCCTGGTCGAGTATTTCATCCAGACGCTCAGCACCTACCCGACCGGTTCACTGGTGGAACTGACCACGGGTGAGGTCGCCATCGTTATGGCGCAGAACCCTGGTCTGCGCCTCAAACCCGACGTGGTGTTGCTGCTCAAACCGGACAAACAGCCGTATGGCGTTTATAGCGTTGTCAGTCTGGCCAGTTACCGCGAGAACAACATGCCGGTGGCGATCGTGAGGACGCTGAAAGATGGCGAGTACGGCCTGAATATTGAAGAGCTTGCATTGTGAGCAGTGCAAGGCGGGTTTGAAGAAAAAAGTTCTCCTGTTCCCGCATCGCAATCGATTACTCTTTCTTTACCTGTTCTCAATTGCATTGATCTGGATCAAACATTTCTGTTTGCCGGGTAAATATACTCGCTTGTGTTATCACCCTTCCTTGCAGGTATTTAGACATGATCCAGACACAGTTACCGCCCTTGAACATAAAGGGAAAGTCGTTATTGCCCATCATCCAGGGCGGCATGGGCGTCGGTGTATCGGGCCATCGCCTGGCTGGCCATGTGGCGCATGAGGGGGCAATTGGCACGATTGCCAGTGTTGATCTGCGCGTGTTGCACAAGGACCTGTGGGCGCGCGGCCGGCGTGTCCGCGACAAGGCTGTGATCGATGCTCTTAATCTCGAGGCGCTGGATCGTGAAATCAAAAGCGCAAAGAAGATCGCAAACGGCAAGGGTATGATTGCCGTGAACGTGATGAAGGCCGTTGATATGCACGCCAGCCTCGTGCGCCAGGCCTGCGAGAGCGGCGCGGATGCGATTATCATGGGTGCCGGTCTGCCACTGGATCTGCCTGACATGGTGGAAGGCTATGACGATGTGGCGTTGATCCCGATCCTGTCGGAAGAGCGCGGTGTGCGTGCGGTACTGAAAAAATGGCTGCGCAAGGGCCGTCGGCCCGATGCGATTGTGATCGAGCACCCGCGTTATGCCGG
>JASFME010000168.1:0-5093 GCA_050117725.1 Granulosicoccaceae bacterium
ACGCACTGGCCGCACGCGAGACCCGGCATGCCGCGGCACATACCGTCCTGCAACTGCAACAACTTGGCTGCCAGGTGATCGAGGCGAAGGCACGGCAACTCGATGAACAGGTGCTGACCTGCTACGACCGGCTGCGTGAGCGACGCAAGGTATAAAGAAGTTGGCAGTTGCCTCGACCCGGTACGGGTGAGGTACTCATAATGAACGCTGAAAGCGTTCTATGAGACAGCATAATGAAGCCCGGAGGGATTCTATGCGTGGCAGTTGGCAGTTGGCAGTTGGCAGTTGGCAGTTGGCAGTTGGCAGTTGGCAGTTGGCAGTTGGCAGTTGGCAGTTGGCAGTTGGCAGTTGGCAGTTGGCAGTAAAAGTCTAAATTTTCTTTTCTGATAACTGCAAACTGATTACTGCTAACTTTGTTTCCGGCCAAACTTCCATAAATGGCCATACAGCACGGCCCACAACAACACGCCGTAACCCAGGCCAATGACGATGCGGGAGATACGATCGTAACCGTGATCCGGGGAGACATAACCTTCGATCACACCCGCACCGATCAGAAATGGCACGATGACGAACAACAACCTGCCGGCCTGTGCCACGGCCTTTTGCACGGCTTCACTGCGTGGCCGATCACCAGGACGCACCAGTGCCTCACCAAGCCGCACGCCGGCCGCCCCGGCCAGGATGATGACGCTGAGTTCCACCACGCCGTGCGCAAAGACGAAGTCAAACAGGCGGCCGGCCAGGTCATAGCGGTAGGTATAGGCAAATATCGAGCCGAGCATGAAGCCGTTCAGCACCATCATGTACAGCGTGCCAATGCCATACAACGCACCGAATACAAACGCAAACAGCGATACCATGATGTTATTGGTCATAATCGAGAGCGACAACACCGACGATGGCATGACATTGAGCAGGTCATCGGTCCACAGCTTACCGTCATGCACCGTGTTTATCATGCCTTCCGAGGCAATGATCGTGATCGTTTCCGGGTAAGTATCGACCAGCAGCCAGCCGGCCAGGGCGCTGCCAAGGAAAATCACGAGCACGGCCAGGATCACGCCACGCATCTGTTGCATGACAGCGGGTACTTCCTGCGTGTAGATCTTTTTCAGGGTCTGGCCAAGGGCCTGTGGCCGGCGGTAGATCGCGTCATGCATGCGTACAAACAGCGCCTCGAGGTATTGCCGCACCTTGCTGTTCGGCAATACTGTGCGGGCCAGTGACAGGTCACGCGCCAGTTCCCGTGAACCCTGTACAAGCTGCATGACCTCTTCGATGGGTTCGTTATGCGAATCGCCCTGCTTTTGCACGAGCTGCTGCAGGCGCTGCCAGTGCGCGGTGCGCCTGTTCAACCAGTTGGCAATGGCATTGTCGTTGGCCTGTTTCATGCCGCATCCGCCTCGACCACCTGCTCGAGGCGTTCACGCAGCTCGCGTTCACGATCATGCGGGCTGGCCTTCGGCGGTGGCAGGGTCTCACCAATACGTTCAAGCAACTGCTCGGCCAGCTGGATACGCGACAGTTGTGTCAGGCTGTTCCAGCGCCGGCGCAATTCACGCACAAGTTCGAGTTGTTCCGGACTCAGGCGTGCATGGCTGCCCAGGTCGAGCATTTGTTCGATATCTTTGACGCTTGCTTTCTTTTCCTGGATCAGCAATGTGCCGGCAGCCATATCGCCGAGACGAATTTGTTTTGCGGTAAGCGCACAGGTCACCAGCCCAACCAGGTAAAACTGTGGCAGTGAATCAATGAGGCGAAACAGGTTACGTATGAGGATCGCGCCCGCAGACGGAATACTGCCGTCGGTAGCGACTATACGCACGCCGGCCATACGTTTGCCCGGTGTACGTCCTTTCATAAGGACTTCCAGTATCGGGTGATAAAAGAAATAAACGATCGCGGCTGGCCAGATAGCAAAATTGCGCCAGGCATCATTGATAAATACTGCGCCCTCGGCACCGGTTGCTGCCTGTGCCAGCAACATCATCAGCAGGAACCAGCCGGCGGCCAGGATAAAACGTACATGCCAGTCGATAATAAAGGCATAACTGCGACTGCCAATACCGGCAATCGGCAGGTCGATGAGCATGGCATCGGCAGAATGTACGGTGAGTTGATCGTCCATAACCAACCTTATCTTAGCATGCCCGCTGCTAACGGCTAGCGATGTTTTATCGCATCGTTGACGCCATCCCAGAATTGGATGCGGGCCTGAAGAGCGGCAACTGCAGTTTGCTCGGCTTCCGTCATGCGCTGGCAATCCCCCTCGCACAGTTCCTCGAGCATCTTTAGCGACAACGGGCCATGGAAGTCCTCGTCGAGATGGATGTGCCGGTTCAGATAATAGTGAAACGCCGGCGCCTGTTGTTCACTGATTGCCATGTGCGCCAGGAAACGCCGGAACATGCCCGGGATGACATGCTCGCGACCCAGCGCCAGCGCCGCCGCCACGACATGGGGTTTGCCTGTGTCGATAAAGCCAAACGTGTTGCGCATGAAGGCCTCTGACGGTGCCGGCGCGATCCCGGCATCGAGTGCCGCCCCAATACCCCTGTTCATGACGATATCGAGAAACCCGAGTGCCGGCTGCGGATCGGTGCCGATCTCCCGCATGGTCTGACAGTACAGTTCGAAGTGGCTCGAGTATTGCGGACGACCGTCGGCCGTCGGCAGGGCCTCATCGGATTCCTCTTCGAGCACGAGCGAGTTTATGAAGTGCCGCACCGAGGCATTGCCCACCGGCACCCATGGCACGCGGGCAGGCGCAATTGTCGCCTGCAGCGCCTTGATCATCGACATAAAGTCCCACACCGAGTAGATGTGATGCTGCATAAATATCCGCAGGTCTTCGATGTCCTGCAAGGCATCGTACACAGGGTGCTTTTCAAGCTGCGCCTGCAGCGGTGCAATCACCGACATATCGAACTGTATCGTGTCACTCATCTCACAACATTCCTGGAAACGGCCCGGTATGGGCACAGATTAGAAAAATTTCAGAACAGCAGGGTCTCGAATTCCCGAAGGGCGCTGCGGTAGACATCACGTTTGAAGGCCACCACTTCACGCAGGGGCTGCCAGTACTCCACCCAGCGCCAGTGATCAAACTCGGGGGTATCACTGCGATCCAGCCGCACATCGGTTTCATCACCGGTCAGGCGTAACAGGAACCAACGTTGTTTCTGGCCAATGCACAGTGGCTTGCGATTGTGCCGCAGCAGGTGCTTCGGCAGGCGGTACGTCAACCATTCGCGACTGCGGGCAATAATTTCGACCTGCTCCGGTGCCAGCCCGACCTCTTCATGCAATTCACGGTACAGGGCGTCTTCCGTGGATTCATGCTTGCGAATCCCTCCCTGCGGGAACTGCCAGGCATCCTGACCGATGCGCCGGGCCCACAACAGCTGGTTATCCTGATTGGACAGGATAATCCCGACATTGGGTCGAAAGCCTTTCGCGTCAATCACCAGACTCACCATTCAACATATATAAAGTTTATTCTCACATAAAGCCGGCCATGGCGGCAAACCGGGCTTGCTTTACCTTTGTCGACTGCCCTTTTATGCTTTGCCCCTCATTTGATACAGGATTTCAAGACGTGACACTGGCAATTTTTGATCTCGACAATACCCTGCTCAATGGTGACAGCGATTACCTGTGGGGAAAATTCCTCGTTGAACGGGGGGTCGTTGACGGCGACTGGTACGAGCGTGAGAACCAGCGCTTTTACGACGAATACAATGCCGGCCGGCTCGATATCTTCGAATTCCTGCGCTTTTCGCTGGCCCCGCTGGCCAAGTATGACCTGGCCAGGTTGCAGGCCTGGCATGCAGATTTCATGCGTGACAAGATCGTACCGATCATGCAGACCAGGGCCCATGCCCTGCTTGATAAGCATCGCGCCCGTGGCGATACGCTGCTGATCATCACGGCGACCAACCGCTTTGTCACCGAGCCGATTGCCCGTGCCTACGGCATTGACAACCTGATCGCCACCGAGCCGGAATTCATTGACGGCCGCTACACCGGTGAGGTCAGCGGTACGCCCTGTTTCCGCGAAGGCAAGGTCAAGCGCCTGTCGGCATGGCTGACAGAAACCGGCCTGAACCTCGAGGACAGCAGCTTTTACTCCGATTCACACAACGACCTGCCGCTGCTGGAGATGGTCACTACCCCCGTCGCCGTCGACCCGGACCCCACTCTCACCGATCATGCCACGGCCCGTGGCTGGTCCATCATCAGCCTGCGGGACTGACCGCCATGCCTGCGGCGAGACTGCTGGTACTGCTCATTCTGCTGTTACTGGCCGCCTTCGTCCTGTCGCTGCTGATCGGCAGCGTCGCGCTCGAACCCGGCAACATCATGCAGGCCCTGTTCGGTTCGGCCGATGCCATGACCACCGGTATCATTCAGGAACTGCGGCTGCCGCGCGCGCTGGCGGCCTTCGCGGTTGGCGGTCTGCTGGCACTGGCCGGGGTGCTCATGCAGGTGCTGTTGCGCAACCCGCTCGCCGATCCCTACATACTCGGCATCTCTGGCGGTGCCGGGGTCGCGGTACTGCTGTCGCTGCTGGCGGGCATCGGCAGTGGCTGGCTGCACGGCGCCGCATTTGGCGGCGCGCTCGCCTCGATGCTGCTCGTGTTTGCGCTGGCGCATGGCAAGGGTTGCTGGACCCCGACCCGGCTGTTGCTGACCGGAGTCGTGCTTGCCTTCGGCTGGGGCGCGCTGATCAGCCTGCTGCTTGTCACTGCCTCGCACGAACGCCTGCCCGGCATGCTGTTCTGGTTAATCGGCGATCTCGGTGCCGTGCAGCAGGTCTGGCCGGCCCTGCTGGTACTGGTACTTGGTCTGCTACTGGCCTGGCCGCTGGCCCGCACCCTGAACGTCATGGCGCATGGCGAACTGCGTGCCGCGAGCCTCGGCGTCAACACCGACCGCACGCGGCGCGGCCTGTATGTACTGGCCTCGTTACTCACCGCGACGGCCGTGACCCTGGCCGGCAGTATCGGCTTCATCGGCCTGGTCATCCCGCACCTGTTGCGCCTGCTCGGCGCGCGTGATCACCGCGTGCTGTTACCTGCCAGCGTACT
>JASFME010000169.1:0-5044 GCA_050117725.1 Granulosicoccaceae bacterium
GTACGAGACGTTTGAGTGGCCGAGTACTGCCTGGCATTGTAAAACCGGTCAGATGATGCCGGACGACGCGCTGGAGCAGTTGCGGCACTATGATGCGATGCTGCTCGGGGCGCTCGGCGATCCCGGCCCGCTCAGTGATAGTAACCGTTACGTGTTGCCCGACGGTATCTCGCTGGCGCCGCTGCTAAGCTTGCGTAAGGACTTCGATCTATGGGCCTGTGAGCGCCCGGCACGCTACTATCCTGGTGCCCGTCAGTATCTTGCCGATCCACGTTCTCTGGAAATGGATATGCTCGTCATTCGTGAAAACAGCGAGGGCGAGTACGTTAACCAGGGCGGGCGTCTGCATCGTGGCACAGTGCATGAAATTGCCACACAAGTTGAAGTCTTTACCCGCGCGGCGACTGAACGCCTGATCCGGCACGCCTTCGAGTCAGCCATGCGGCGCCTGCAAGATCGCCGCCAGGGGCGGTTGCCGGGCAAGACATTTCATGATGATCGCGGTGGCGGGGCCGGGGCGCAGGTGTGTCTCGTGACCAAACGTAACGCCTTGCCGTACTGGGGCGAACTGTATACAGAAGTCTTTGACGAGATAGGCTGCGACTATCCCGATATCGGTATGCATCACGAACTCGTCGATGCGGCCTGCATGAAGTTTGTGCAGTCACCATGGCTGTTTGATGTCGTCGTTGCCAGTAATCTGCAGGGCGACATCCTTACTGACCTGGCCGCCGTACTCTCCGGCGGCATGGGCGTGGCGCCGTCGTGCAATATAAAGCCGGATGATCGCAGCGTGCCGCCGCTGTTCGAACCCACGCATGGCAGTGCCCCGGATATCGCTGGCATGGGCAAGGCCGATCCGCGCGCCATGATCCTGACCGCGGCGATGATGCTCGAATGGATGGGAATAGAAGACGAGGCAGCGCAGGTCGCCGGTCTCGCAGTTCGCCGCGCAGTGGAAGCGGATCTGGCGAAAAAACTTGAGGGCCGCGGTACGGAAGCGATCATGAATGCTGTGCTGGCGGCGCTATAACTTGAGTTGTGCCTGCTTATCAACTAGTAGTTTTGAATAAACACCTTCGACGACAGGATTGACACTATGAGCCACCTATCACCCTTATTGCAGCAATCCAGTGACATTCTCGCGGCACGTGGCGAAGGCGCCTGGCTGTATGACGCCGATGGCTCGAAATACCTCGACTTCACGGCCGGCATCGGCGTCACCAGTACCGGTCATTGCCACCCGAAGGTTGTCGAGGCCGCTCAGAAACAGGTTGCAACCCTTATCCACGCCCAGTATACGACGGTCAAACATCCGGGCATGCTGGCGCTGACCGATCGTCTGTGCGAGCGGTTGCCGCCTTCACTCGACTCTGTGGCATTTGCCAATTCCGGTTCGGAAGCCGTCGAGATGTCGGTGCGGCTCGCGCGTCATGCCACCGGGCGAAGCAATATCATCGCCTTTACCGGTGGTTTTCACGGCCGCACCATGGCCGCCGCCTCGCTGACCACATCGATCAACAAGGTGCGCACCGGCTTTCACCCGATGATGGCCGGCGTCGTGTTTAGCCCGTTTCCGCATGCCTACCGCTATGGCTGGGACGAGGCAGAGACAACCCGTTTCTGCCTGAAGGAACTGGACCATATCTTTCTGACGCAGTCCGCCCCGGAAGATACCGCCGCGATGATCATTGAACCGGTGCAGGGCGAGTACGGTTACTATCCGGCCAACACGGCCTTCATGCAGGGTCTGCGCGAACGCTGTGACAAGCACGGTATTTTGTTGATCGTCGATGAGATCCAGGCCGGTTTCGGGCGCACGGGCAAGTTCTGGAGCCATGCGCATTTCGATGTGGTACCGGATATTCTGATCACTGCCAAGGGACTGGCCAGTGGCTTTCCGCTCTCTGCCATTGCCGCGCCGGAGAGCCTCATGTCGAAAGGCCGGCCGGGTTCACAGGGTGGTACCTATGGTGCCAATGCTGTTGCCTGTGCCGCGGCGCTGGCCACCATCGACGTGATGGCAGAGGAAAAGCTGGTCGAGAATGCGAACTCGACAGGTGCCTATCTGCGGGAACAACTGGAAGCTTTCAAAAAGAAGCATGCCTTCATTGATGAGGTGCGGGGCATGGGCCTCATGCACGGCATGGAGATTGTCGATAACCAAGGCCAACCGGATGGTGAGCGGGCCGGTAAGCTGATGAAGGCCGCTGAACAGCAGGGTCTGTTGTTGCTGCGATGCGGCACCCACGGCCAGATTATTCGCTGGTTGCCGCCGCTGATCATCAGCCGGGAAGAAGTGGATGAAGCCATGGCAATGTTTGCCAGCGCCATCGAGAGTCAGGCATGAGCAAAGAAGTTCGCATCGTCGTGTTGACGGCGCCGGACGAGGGGGAACTGCCGGGGCTTGAATCGATACAGGATGAGGCCGATATCCGTCATGTTTCAACTGAGGATGAGTTGCGCGATGTTCTGCCCAACACTGACATCCTGGTTGTTACGGATTTCCGTACCGAGGTATTGCGCCGTGCCTGGCCACGTAAGCACCACATTCAATGGTTGCACGCGACCAGCGCCGGGGTAGACAGGCTGATGTTTCCGGAACTGGCACAAAGCGATCTCACCATCAGCAATGCACGCGGCGTATTTGACCGGGGTATTGCGGAATATGTGCTGGGTGCGGTGCTGCTGTTTGCCAAGGATACGCTGAATAACATCCGTCTGCAGCGCGAACATGTCTGGCAACACCGCGAGACGGAGCTGCTCAACCACCGCAAGGCGTTGATTGTCGGTGCCGGCTCGATTGGCAAGGAAGTTGCATCGTATTTAAGAGGGGTTGGCATGCAGGTCATTGCCACCGCGAGCCGGGCGCGCGAGGACGCCGCCTTCGATGCCGTTTATGCCAGTGAGGATCTATACATGCTATTGCCTGATGCTGATTTCGTCGTGATCACCGCGCCGTTGACCGAACAAACACGCGGGCTGTTCAATCGGGAAGCCTTCGAACACATGCATCCCGGGGCGCGCTTGATCAATGTCGGGCGTGGCCCTGTTGTACGCACCGCGGATCTGGTCGATGCGCTACAGAACGGCAGGATCGCGGGCGCGGCGCTGGATGTGTTCGAGGAAGAGCCCCTGGCCGAGGACAGTCCACTCTGG
Source organism: Granulosicoccaceae bacterium (assembly GCA_050117725.1). GTDB lineage: Bacteria > Pseudomonadota > Gammaproteobacteria > AKS1 > AKS1 > JASFJH01. The sequence continues at coordinate 3,160 of JASFME010000169.1, forward strand.
GATATGCCCAATGTGATGATCTCGGCGCACATGGCCGGTGATTTCAAGGGTTGGCAAAAAGCGCTCGGAGAGCAGTTTGTTGACAACTTCCGTCTTTGGCAACAACACAAGTCGTTGAAGAATATTATCGATAAAGAGCGCGGTTACGCATCAGGGAAATAATTTTAACCTACGACACAACCAGACAGGGGACCGATGTGAGCGAAGAAATCCTGGGTATGACGGCCAGAGAATTGCTGTCACATTACAAGAGCGGGGCGCTTTCTCCTGTAGAGGCTACCCGGGCCATGCTGGATCAGATCGAACGCCTGAACCCGGTCGTCAATGCCTATTGTGTTATTGATCCGGAGACCACGCTGGCCCATGCCCGAGAATCGGAACAACGCTACGCAAAAAATAACACGCAGGGCAGGCTGGACGGCGTGCCTGTTGCGATCAAGGATGTGTTCCTCACCCCGATGTGGCCAACGCTAAAAGGCTCGCGTGTTATCGACCCCGAGAGTACCCTGAACAAGTCATCACCGGCCGTGTCCGCGTTGAGCCGCAATGGCTATATCCCCCTGGGTAAAACCACCACGCCTGAATTTGGCTGGAAGGGTGTCACGGACAGCCCCCTGTGCGGCCCGACCAATAATGCCTGGAACCCGGCCATGACGTCCGGTGGCTCCAGCGGCGGTAGCGCGTCCGCCGTTGCCCTGGGCATGGGGCCACTCGCTTTGGGCACCGATGCCGGTGGTTCGATACGAATCCCGGCCGGTTTCAGCGGCATTGTCGGATTGAAACCGACCTTCGGCGAGGTCCCGCACTGGCCGGCCAGCCCGTTCGGTACGCTTGCGCATGCCGGTCCGATGGCCTGGACCGTCGAGGACTGCGCCCTGATGATGGACGTGCTGACCGAGCCTGATTCACGGGACAGCCTGGCTGCGCCACGCAGCAACTTCGATTATCTCGCTGATCTGAACCGGGATATGAAGGGCCTGCGCATCGCCTTCAGCCCGGATCTGGGCTATGTCGACGTCGATGTGGAGGTTCAGGAGGCAGTCAGGAAGGCCGTTGCCGTTTTCGAGGCGCTTGGTGCGCAAATCAGCCATGTTGACCCCGGCTTCAGCGATCCGATCGCTGCCTTTGGTCATCTGTTCTACAGTGGCGCTGCCAATGCGATGCGCGATCTTGGTGCAAAGCAACGCACACAAATGGATCACAGTCTCGTCGAAGTTGCTGAAAAGGCCGGCAAACTCAGCATGCTTGACTACCTTGATGCCGTGAACAAGCGCATGGCGCTCAGCGAACGTATGGCGGTATTTCATGACAAGTACGATCTGCTACTGACGCCGACCCTGCCTATCACCGCCTTTGCAACCAATCGGGAGGTGCCTCACGATTGGCACAGTACGCGTTGGCCGAGCTGGACACCCTTTACCTATCCGTTCAACCTGACCGGACAACCAGCCCTGTCAGTACCGTGCGGTTTTGCCAGTAACGGTCTGCCAATTGGTCTGCAGATCATCGGTAATCGTTTTGCGGACAAGCTGGTATTGCAGGCGGGTCATGCCTACCAGAAAATGGCCCCGCTGACTGAGCGGCGACCGGAATTATTCTCAGCCGGGGGATCTGTCGCATGAATGCTTCACTGGACCACGAAATCTACGAATCCGAAAATCCGATCTGGAATCCTGCCTTGTTGGCCATCCCGGTGCCGGGCATTCGTCGCATGGTGAACATGGCCGCGGAAATGGACGATGTGATCCACCTGTCTATCGGCCAGCCGGATATGCCGGCGCCGGATAACATCGTCAATGCTACGGTGGAAGCACTGCAGGCAGGCCAGACCGGGTATACCATGGACGCCGGCCTGCCCGAATTGCTGGAAGCGTTGGCTGACTAT
>JASFME010000170.1:0-5041 GCA_050117725.1 Granulosicoccaceae bacterium
GACGACCTGCGCCTGCCGCCGATCATCAAGAACCTGGCCATGACCAAGCGCGGCCTTGTGATCTTCGTCGGTGGTACCGGTACCGGCAAGTCGACCTCGCTGGCGGCGATGATCGGTTATCGTAACCAGAATTCGACCGGGCATATCATCAGTATCGAGGATCCGATTGAATATATTCACCAGCACAACGGCTGTATCATCACGCAGCGCGAGGTCGGTCTCGATACCGAGAGTTTCGAGATTGCCCTGAAAAACACGCTGCGCCAGGCGCCGGACGTGATCCTGATCGGTGAAATCCGGACCCGCGAGACGATGGAACATGCGGTCACGTTTGCCGAAACCGGCCACCTGTGTCTGGCGACGCTGCATGCGAACAACGCCAACCAGGCACTGGACCGCATCATCAACTTCTTCCCCGAAGATCGCCGTGATCAGCTGCTCATGGACCTGTCACTGAACCTGAAGGGCATCGTCGCGCAGCAGTTGATCCCGACCCCGGACGGCAAGGGCCGGCGCGCCGCGATCGAGGTGCTGGTCAACACGCCGCTGGCCGCGGATATTATTCGCAAGGGCGCGATCCACGAACTCAAGGAACTCATGCGCAAGTCGACGCAGCACGGCATGAAGACCTTCGACCAGGCCCTGTACGACCTGTTCAAGTCCGGCGAGATCACCTACGAAGACGCGATTCATGCTGCCGATTCGGCCAACGAACTGCGTCTCATGATCAAACTCGGCGACGAGCAGGCGGTTGAGAATATCGAAAATGCGGCGGACGGCCTGGCCCTCGTGGAAGATGAGGAGGGCGGCGACGGGATGACACTGAGGTAAATTGATGATCGCGGATTGATGATTGCTGAATGAAAGCGATCATCAATCATCATTCATAAATCATCAATTCAGAAACACCGTTCTCGCATCAAACACGGGGCCGTCAACACATACACGTTTCATTGCAACGCCGTCTGTTGTTTTGACTTTCACCACGCAACCGGCACAACCGCCGACCGCGCAGGCCATATACTCCTCGAGTGACACCTGGCAGGGCAGATCGTACTCCTGCGCGAGTCTGGCGACGGCCTCGAGCATCGGGTGTGGCCCGCAGCTGTAAAGGATGACTTCATTACGGGCGTCGTTATCGAGCGCATCCAGCCAGGCCCGTGCCAGGTCGGTGACATAACCCTCGAAGCAGCCCGCGTAGCCCTGCAGGCTCGCCAGGCGGCAGGCTATGCCCCAGTCTTCGAGCAGCGGCATGCTTGCGATCACCCCGTCCGGCATACCGGCCAGAAGGATCTGCGAGGGCCGGGGTGTAAACGGGAACGGCACTTCCGAGCCCAGTATGACGAACGGCCGGTAGTCCTCCTGCTGGCGCAATGCCTCGGCGAGGAACACCATCGGTGGCATGCCGACACCACCGCCAATCAGCAGTGGGCGTGGTCGATCAGGGTCAAGGTGAAACGCTGTGCCGATCGGTCCCATCAGGCTCAGCGTGTCGCCAGGCTGCTTTTCGCTGAGCAGGCGCGTGCCAAGGCCGACGGCCTTGTACAACAGGTCGACACGGCCGCCTTGCGGATCGGTGCGCATGATCGACAGTGGCCGGCGCATCGGCAATTGCGGGTCACACTGGAGATGGACGAAGCTGCCCGGTTGTGCCGCTTGTGCGGTGTTCGGCGCCTCGAGGCTGATGATGTGCTGGGCACCATCGTAATGCTCGTGCGCGAGGACGCGCGCCTGCTCGACGTGAATGGTATTGCGGTGCGGATCAGTCATGGTCGTCAGAATATACGAGCCGGCCGTCGACCAGGGTATGTTTGACACGGCCCTGCATCTCCCAGCCGATGAACGGCGTGTTATGGCCACGACTGCGCAGGCCCTCGGCAGTGACGAACCAGTCGGCATCCGGGGCGAAGATACAGATATCGGCGAGCGCGCCGGGCTGCAGGCGGCCGGTCGGCAGGCCGAGGATATCGGCGGGGTTGGCCGTGACGCAGCGCAATGCATCCGACAGCGACAGCACACCCTCGTCGGCGAGCCGCAAGACGAGCGGTAACAGGGTTTCCAGTGCCGAGACACCCGGCTCGGTTTCACCAAACGGCCGGAGCTTGGCGTCGGCCTCATGCGGTTGGTGGTCTGAACAGATCACGTTAATGATACCGCTGGCGAGTGCCCCGCGCAGGCCATCGCGGTCGCGTTCACTGCGTAGCGGCGGGCGCACATGGCACTGACTGTTGAAATCACGCAGGTCGACCTCGGTCAGATAGAGCTGGTGGATGGCAGTGTCGGCGCTCACCTGCAGGCCATCGTGCTGCGCCCGGCCGAGCATATGAACTGACTTTGCTGTTGAAAGACGACCGAAGTGGGCACTTACTCCAGATTCTTCGATCAGGACCAGATCGCGGGCCACGGCGGCTGTTTCGGCGGCCTCGGGGATGCCCGGCAGGCCCAGCCGGGTACTGACCGGGCCTTCATGGGCAACACCGGCGTTGGCCAGAGCCGGATCCTCGGCGTTGAGGAACACAGGCATGTCATGCGTCGCCGCGTACTCGAGGGCGCGGCGCAGCACGAGCGTATTCCTGAACGGTTGCCGGGCATTGCTCAGGCCGACCACGCCGGCATGCTTCAATGCCATCATGTCGCTCAGGTGTTCGCCTTCGAGGCCACGGGTCAGGGCGCCGAGGGCATGCACGCGGGCACGGCCGGCCTTGTCGGCCTTGCGCTGGATCAGATCGAGCACGGCCGGTGTATCGAGCACCGGCGACATATCCGGCGGGCAGACCAGCGTGGTTATGCCGCCGCTGACTGCGGCGCGGGTTTCCGAGCTGATCGAGGCCTTGTGTTCAAAACCGGGTTCGCGCAGGTTCGCCGCAATATCGACCAGACCGGGACAGACTATGTAGCCGCTCGCATCGAGGGTTTGCTGCGCGTTGAAATTTTCGGGCGTGTCGCCATGGGCGAGAACGCGGCCATCGGCAATATGCAGATCGGTGATGGCATCTGTGCCATTGGCCGGGTCGATGAGGCGCCCGCCGATGATGCTCAGGCGCGTTATGCTCATGCGCGATCCTCCGCATCACTGCCGGCCCTGCTGCCCATGACCAGTGACATGGCGGCCATGCGCACGGCAATACCGTTCGTCACCTGTTCGAGGATCACCGAATGCGGGCCGTCAGCGACGCTCGAATCCATTTCCACGCCGCGATTGATTGGCCCCGGGTGCATGACCATGACATCGGGTTGTGCCAGCGCCAGGCGTTCTTCGCTCAGGCCAAACAGGCGGAAGTATTCGTGTTCACTCGGGATAAACGCGCCGCGCATGCGTTCGCGTTGCAGACGCAGCATGATGATGACATCGACATCGCGGATGCCTTCGTCAATATTCGTGTACGGGTGGACACCCAGCTGCTCGATACCGGCCGGCAACAGGGTGCGCGGCGCGACCACGCGTACCTCCTGTACGCCGAGGATGTTCAGCGCATGGATCTGCGAGCGGGCGACGCGCGAGTGCAGGATGTCACCGACGATCGCAACGCGCAGCGACGGGAAGTCGGGTTTGTGGCGGCGAATCGTGAACATGTCGAGCATGGCCTGGGTCGGGTGGGCATGACTGCCGTCCCCGGCGTTGAGCACCCTGATATGCGGGGCGACATTGCGCGCGATGAATTCGGCTGCACCACTCGTGTTGTGGCGTACGACGAACATCTCCACATCCATCGCCTCGAGGTTGCGCAGCATGTCGAGCAGGGTCTCGCCCTTGCTCGTACTCGAGGCAGTGATATTGATATTCAGGACGTCCGCCGACAGGCGCTTGGCGGCGAGTTCAAAGGTAGTGCGGGTGCGTGTGCTCGGTTCGAAAAACAGGTTGGCGATGGTGCGACCACGCAGCAGCGGGACTTTTTTCACGTTTTTTTCCGAGACACCGGCGAATGATTCGGCGGTATCGAGGATCTCGGTGAGGATCTCGCGGCTCAAGCCTTCAATGGCAATAAAATGACGAAGGCGGCCGTGACTGTCGATCTGGATCGTGCGCGGCTTTTTGATAGGGGCTTGCGATAACTGGGCGCTTGGGTCTGTCATCGAGACGGGATTATCGCAGATTTTTTTATGGGCTGCCTCAATTATTGGCCACTAATTGTTAACAATAATGGCTCCGGGCCATTGAGTTTGACGTTTTGTCCGGCGGGCAGGTCGAGATGCATGCCGGTAACGGCCGGCTCAATGGGTAATTCACGGCCATCGCGTTCGACCAGCACGGCCAGGATGATCGATGCCGGTCTGCCGTAGTCAAAGATCTCGTTCATCGCGGCACGGATGGTGCGGCCGGATTGCAGCACATCATCGACCAGCACAATGTGGCGATCCTCAACCGGGAAGGGCAGATCCGAGGGTTTGACCCGGGGATGCATGCCGATGCGCGAAAAGTCATCGCGGTAGAAGGAAATGTCGAGCGCACCAAGCGGTTCATCGATACCGAGTTGCCGGTGCAGGTGCTCGGCGATCCAGACGCCGCCGGTGTGTATGCCGATGACGAGCGGTTCGGTGATCTGACGTTCAGCCAGTAGCTGTTGCAGACGTTCGCCCATCCTCGACAGGCACTGCATGACGTCTTGTACATCCGCGTTCATTGTGAAAATCCCTGTTGCTGCATCCAGTCCTGCAGAATAATACAGGCTGCATCGGCATCGATCCCGGTTTTTTTGCCGGTGCGGCGGCTGGCTTCATCCGAGCTGAGGCGTTCATCAACAAGATAGACGGGTAAATGAAAGCGGCCCTCGAGCTGGCGGGCAAAGCGCCGCACGCGATCCGTGAGCGGTTGCTCGCTGCCATCCATGTGCAACGGCAGACCGACGACGAGTGCCCCGGCCTGCCACTCCTTGATGAGTTTGCCGATGGCAACGAAGTCCTGCGCGCCATCGCGCGTCGCCAGCGTGGTCAGTGGCCGCGCCGTGCCGGCGAGGGTCTGGCCGATGGCGACGCCGGTACGGCGTTCACCAAAATCAAAACCGAGCAGGATCTGCGGCGTTGTCATGCAGGAGCTGAGTCA
>JASFME010000171.1:0-5007 GCA_050117725.1 Granulosicoccaceae bacterium
ATGATGCCGGATATAAAGATGGAGCGGCACGAGAGATGATCGCGACGCTGGTGAACATGTTAAAACCCGCTCACCCGCAACTGGCGCGGGACTATCGCCGCCGCCTGTCGAACATGTTGTCGTCTTGATAAATAGTAGACAGTTTGCTGTAGAAAGTGTCACATCTGTTTTTTTACTGTCAACTGTAGACTGAAGACTGCCAACTCTTTTATCCTGTCTGCAAGGCCAAGGGCTTGCATAGCCCGGGAGGTGACGATGTCGCGGTTAATATTTCTTTTTGTGTTTTGCATGCTTGTGCCACTGGCGCAGGCCGCAGAAGAGGCCTTTGTCAGCACGCGGACGTTGAACACCGCGCTGGTCAGTCAGCTGACCGCGGCCACCGAGCAGGCCTGCGCGAAACGCGGTTACCAGGTCGCAGTGGCCGTGACGGATCGTTATGGCAACCTGCTGGGTTTCCTGCGCAATCCGCTGGCTGGCGCACATACGATTACGGTGGCCGAGTACAAGGCCTATACGGCGGCGACTTTCCAGTCGGCCACACTCGGCCTGGCGGAGCGAATGTCCTTTTTGCGCGGTACGCCGAAGATATCGCTGGTCGGCGGTGGCGTGCCGATACGTTCCGGTGGATTCATGTATGGCGCAGTCGGGGTCTCGGGCGCACCACGGGACAAACAACCGGGTGATATTGATGATGCCTGCGCCCGTGAAGGCATCAAGGCGATCGAGGAAGAGCTCGAATTCGCCGGCGGCTGATGTCATAGCCGTAATCGGCAGGGCCCCGTCTTGTGCGGGGCCTTTGTCTTTATAGTCCCGGTTTTTCTGCGGGATGTTAAACAGCCGCCGGCGTGCCGGGTTTGTTATGATTACGCGCACCATCACAGAAGGATGCAGTATGAAGATTACGATTATCAGCGGCAGCCACCGCCCCAATGCACAAAGTCTGAAAGTCGCCAGCTATATCAAGCGCACCCTGGAAGACGGCATCTGTGAAGAGGCCGGTATTCTCAGTCTCGCTGATAATCCCCTGCCGCTCTGGGACCAGGGCGTGTGGGATGGTGATGAAAAGTGGGAGGCATTGCTTGAGCCGTTGCGTGCGCAGCTTGCCGCCAGTGACGGTTTTGTCGTAATCACGCCCGAGTGGCACGGTCAGGTGCCTGCGGGGCTGAAGAACTTCTTCTTGCTGTTTAACAAGAACCAGCTTGGCCACAAGCCGGCACTCATTGTCTCGGTGTCTGCCGGCGACGGTGGCGCCTACCCGGTGGCCGAATTGCGCATGAGTAGTTACAAGAACAACCGCCTGTGCTACATCCCGGAGCAGGTCATCGTGCGCCATGTTGAAAATGTCCTGAATGATGGCGGCGACAACGATGAACGCTCGGATCCGTATTACCGTGAGCGTATTGCCTGGGCGCTGGGTATTCTCCGTGAGTATGCGGTGGCCCTGAAGCACGTGCGTGACAGTGGTGTGACACAAACAGATAAATTCAACAACGGTATGTAGCCAGCGTTATTTTACAGCGGTGTGTCATGTCACCCTGTGCAAAAAATTGTCAGCTGGATGAAAGAGGTTACTGCGCGGGGTGTTGTCGCAGCAATGAAGAAATCGCCCTGTGGCCAACTGCATCAGATGAATTGAGGTGCAAGATTCTTCCTTGCATTGAAAAACGAATAACAACATCTATGACATGGCTGGATTAACAGCCTGATTTCGTCACAAAATAATCAATATACTGTCTTATATTTTTCATTAAATATTCCCGGCCTTGTCATATTGGCTGCCTAGCATTCCATAAACGGATGACAGAGGCGTTGATATGACAGCCATGCATCGTGGCAGTACGCGGAAGTATCGCAGTATCTGGTTATCAGATATCCATCTCGGCAACCGGGGATGCAAGGCGGATTTCCTTCTTCATTTCCTCCACTCGGTAGAGTGTGAAAACCTCTTCCTCGTCGGCGACATCATCGATATGTGGTCGATGCGGCGCAAGGGTTTCTACTGGCCGCAGAAACACAACAATGTCGTTCGTTCGATACTTGGAAAATCCAAGAATGGCACGAAGGTGATTTATATACCGGGTAACCATGACGAAGACTTCCGTGAATTCGACGGTACCGTATTTGGTAACGTCGAGATTCACAATCGGTATATACACGTTACTGCGGATAACAAGCGCCTGCTTATGCTGCATGGTGATGAATTCGACAGTGTTATACGCTGCAGTAAGCTGGTTGGTTATCTCGGTGATACAGCATATGACTTCCTGTTATACATAAATCGCTGGCTGAACGTCTTCCGCAGGAAACTCGGTTTTCCCTACTGGTCAATTTCCGCCTACCTGAAACACAAGGTAAAAAACGCCGTCAATGTCATCAGCAAGTTTGAACAGGCCGTAGCTTACGAGGCAAAGCGGTCGAATGTTGATGGCCTGGTCTGTGGCCACATTCATCATGCCGAGATCCGCCACATTGAGGGTGTGCTGTATTGCAATGATGGTGACTGGGTAGAAAGCTGCACCGCTATGGTCGAGCACGAAGACGGCAAGCTGGAAATCCTGCATTGGTCAGACGAGGTGCGGTCTGTGAAGGAGCACCCCGTGCTGCGTGACAAACGCCTCGTAGCGGACGAACTTGACAAGAAAATCGCATGAAGATTGTGATCGCCACTGACGCGTGGACACCGCAAACCAATGGCGTTGTGACGACCTTGAGCAAGACCGCAGCCGTCCTGCGTGATGAAGGTAATACCGTCGAGTTTGTCACGCCGGCAGAGTTCAAAACCGTTCCGTTACCGAGTTACCCGAGTATTCGGCTCGCGCTGTGGCCATACCGGAAAATTTCCGGGCGGCTGGATGATTTTTGTCCGGATGCCATACATATTGCAACAGAAGGACCGATAGGCTCGGCGACACAACGTTATTGTCTGAAACATGGCCTGCCGTTTACGACCTCATACCATACACAGTTCCCAGAGTATATCCGGCTCAGGTTACCCCTTCCGATATGGCTAAGCTATTTCTTCCTGAGACGATTTCACAGCAAGGCGAAACGCACCATGGTGCCGTCGCAATCCATGCGGGAAAGGCTGGAGAAACGGGGCTTTTCAAATGTTGTTGTCTGGGGACGGGGTGTCGATGCTGATTTATTCGTGCCGGATGACAAGAAGCTGCTCGAAGATAAACGACCAGTATTTATATACATCGGACGTGTTGCGGTAGAAAAAAATATCGAGGCATTTCTGCAGCTCGATCTGCCGGGCACGAAGTACGTGGTCGGCGACGGACCGGATATGCAAATGCTGCAAAAGAAATACCCGGATGCTGTGTATACAGGGTTCCTTTATGGCCATGAGCTTGCCAAACACCTGGCTGCTGCAGATGTATTCGTCTTCCCCAGCCTTACAGATACCTTCGGTGTCGTCATGCTAGAGGCGATGGCCTGTGCGGTCCCGGTTGCGGCATTCCCGGTAACCGGGCCGAAGGATGTGGTGATTGATGGTGTAACCGGTTGCCTGAACAGCGATCTGAAACAGGCTGCACTGGATGCGTTACACCTTGATCCCGCCAGGGCGCGGGCCTATGCGCTCGAGCACAGCTGGCAGGCCTGTACCAGACAGTTTTTCGGCCACCTTGAACGCATCCAACGTGAGCCAGTTAGTGAATTGAATTGCAGAGCGAAAAACCATGTCCTCGATAACAAGGAGTGACACACTATGAATATTGTTGTTATTGGTACGGGCTATGTAGGCCTGGTAACAGGAAGTTGTTTTTCCGAAATGGGTAATCGGGTCACCTGCGTGGACGTAGATGAAAACAAGGTAGCTGAACTCAACAGAGGCTTCGTCAGTATCCATGAACCCGGTCTTGAGGAAATGGTCATGCAGAACCATGCGCAGGGACGATTGTTATTTACAACAGACCTCGTTGAGGCGATTCGTGATGCCGCGGTTGTTTTTATTGCAGTTGGCACGCCACCCGGTGAAGATGGTTCTGCCGACCTGCAACATGTATTGGCCGTGGCCAAAACGATTGGTAAGCATATAAACCATTATTGTGTAGTGGTTAACAAGTCCACCGTGCCTGTTGGTACAGCGGATATGGTGAGTGATGCAATAAAACGGAAGCTGGCAGCACGTGACAGGCATATCGAAATCGATGTGGTCAGTAACCCGGAATTTCTCAAGGAAGGCTCCGCCATCGAGGATTTCATGCGTCCGGATCGGATTGTTGTTGGTTCCGATAGCGATCGGGCGACAGACATTATGCAGCAACTGTATGCCTCGTTTACCCGCAATCACGATCGTATGCTCGTGATGGGTGTGCGCGAGGCAGAGATGACCAAATATGCTGCAAATGCAATGCTGGCAACAAAGATATCGTTTATGAACGAAATCGCTCATTTATGTGACATCCTGAATGTTGATGTCGAAAAGGTCAGGCAGGGGATTGGCTCGGATAGCAGGATTGGTTTTTCCTTTATTTACCCTGGTTGTGGCTATGGTGGCTCATGTTTCCCCAAGGATGTGAAGGCACTCATACACATGGCGCAATCCTCGAACTTTGATCCCATGGTCATGAAAGCGGTAGAACAGCGTAACAACATGCAAAAACGCCGCCTGTTCGATATGTTGTTGTCACATTACAATCATGACCTGAATGGAAAAACCTTTGCTTTATGGGGGCTGGCCTTCAAGCCGGGGACAGATGATATGCGACAGGCGGCATCAATGGTCCTGCTTGAACAATTAATTATGGCTGGTGCAAGCGTACAGGCATACGACCCGGTTGCTCATGACAGAGCGCGTGAACAAGTTTCCAAAGAATGGATAGAAAGCGGTAAATTGCGTTTCATGACGGGTGAGTACTGTGCCCTCGAGGATGTGGATGCAATGTTGCTGGTAACAGAGTGGAAACAGTTCCGAAATCCGGACTTCAATCGCATGCGTAACAATATGCGTGGTCATGTTATTTTTGATGGCCGCAACCAGTATGATCCGAAACAGCTGGC
>JASFME010000172.1:0-4999 GCA_050117725.1 Granulosicoccaceae bacterium
TCTGTGAAGGCTTGACGACGAAGTTCTGATACAGGCCATACCGCTGTTCGTGACACCGGCAGAGCCGGCCAGAATACCCAGTACGATTGAAAGTTCTTTCACTGCCATATGATGTCACCTTGCCTGAAGCAGTCGCGGGAAGTTGTATGATATCAGGATAATTTGTTCTACAGGGTATCACCGGGGAACAAGCTGGCAGTCGTCAGTTGCCAGAAAAGCTTTCTTCTGAAGACTGCAAACTCATGACTGCCAGCTTTCATTACAAGAATGCCCAGCCCGCGAAAGGTTCCACTTCCTCCCGGTTTACAAGCACCAGCTGGTACGCATTCGGGTTCATGCTGTGATCGGGCGTCGTATCGACCGACAGGCGATGCAGTATGTAACCGACCAGCGCGCGCCGCACCCGCAGTTCAATCAGGCCATCCACGGCACGGTAGTCGATCATGAGGCTGTCGCGTTTGCTCTGTTTCAGGTCGGGGTGGGGAGAAAGTCGCAGCGTGAGCATTTCGACCCAGTCATCATCGTATTCCGGGCTCGACTCGGCGTCTTCAGGCAATACCTCGGCGGCAACAAACCGTGACAACACGAAATCGCGAAAGTCATAGGTGTCATGGCTGTAGGCACGCACGTGCCAGCGCAGGTCGGTATTGATCAGCGAGTGTGGCTCGATGATTCGCGTGTCGCCCTCGTTGCGATCGGACAGGGACTTGTAGCGGACCCGGAGTTTTTTGTGTTGTTTGACGGCGCGAATGATGGCTGCACAGACATTGGCCTCCGGCAGGCGCACGGGCAGGGGCAGGTTTTCCACGGTCACGCCGTACAGCGAGGCCTCGTCGGTCGGGCCACCCGAGGCAGCCAGGTTGGCGGCGATCATGGGCAGGACCACGCGCGGTGCCAGGTCGGCAAACATGGCCTCGAAGCGCCCGGTGGGCACAAAACCGAACACGTTGTGCTGGTAGCTCAGGTTGTCCGGGGCGAGCTGGCTGTACAGTTTCAGGTCCTTGGTGGCCGCTGCGTCGGAGATCCCGAAGCTGCGTGCGACATCGCTGCGCGTCACGATACCCGTATAAAATGCCATGATTTCAATATATTGCAGGCGTTGCCGGGTATTCCACTTTATATCTGCCGGGCCCTTGAATGTGATTGCCATGCCTTTTTCTCCGTCTCCTCGCAGGGCATTATAGCTTCCCGCACAATACTCTGATAGAAAATACTAGAGAGTATAAAATATTCAGGTGGTAAAAAATATTGACATTGTAAAATGTATTGCGTAGTCTGTTTTCATCAAGGCAGCCAGCGGGTTGCCACGGCAGTTAAGCAAATTAACCAGTATCGTGACGAATGGAGAAGAAAAATGGCTGAAACAGGGGAACAGAAGCAAAAAGCACTGGCCGCCGCGCTGGGCCAGATTGAAAAGCAGTTTGGCAAGGGCACGGTCATGCGCATGGGTGAGTCAACCGTGGATCGCACGATTGCGCCGATTTCGACCGGTTCGCTTGGCCTGGATGTCGCTCTGGGCATCGGTGGCCTGCCGAAGGGCCGCGTCGTCGAGATCTATGGCCCGGAATCATCAGGTAAAACCACGTTGACCCTGCAGGTCATTGCCGAGGCGCAAAAGGCCGGCGGGACGTGTGCCTTCGTCGATGCCGAGCACGCCCTCGACCCGCTGTATGCCGAGAAGATTGGCGTGAATGTCGATGATCTGCTCGTCTCGCAGCCGGATACAGGTGAACAGGCGCTCGAGATCACCGATATGCTGGTGCGCTCCAGCGCGGTCGATGTGGTCGTGGTCGACTCGGTCGCAGCCCTGACACCAAAGGCGGAAATCGAGGGCGACATGGGCGATTCACATGTCGGCCTGCAGGCCCGTCTCATGTCGCAGGCGCTGCGCAAGCTGACCGGTAATATCAAACGCTCGAATACGCTCGTCATCTTTATTAACCAGATCCGCATGAAGATCGGCGTAATGTTCGGCAGCCCGGAGACCACCACCGGCGGTAACGCCCTCAAGTTTTACTCTTCGGTGCGCCTCGATATCCGCCGTATCGGTGCGATAAAGAAGGCTGACGAGGTGGTCGGTAACGAGACCCGCGTCAAGATCGTGAAGAACAAGGTGGCGCCGCCGTTCAAACAGGTTGAATTTGATATCCTGTACGGTGAGGGCATCTCGCATGAGGGTGAAATCATCGATATCGGCGTCAAGGAAGGCATCGTCGACAAGTCCGGTGCCTGGTACAGCTATAACGGTGAGCGGATCGGCCAGGGCAAGGACAATGTCCGTAACTTCCTCAAGGAGAACCCGGACATGGCCGATGAAATCGAGGCGCAGATCCGTGCCCGGTTGTTGCCATCAAGTGAGAATGTCGTGCCCATGCCCGGTCAGGAGGATGACATCGACGAAGCGGCAGCCAAATAAGATACAGGAAAGCAAGGGGTGCTCCCGCGCGGCGCGGGCACCCCTTTTGCTTTATGTCACCCGCCGGCTGGGCTACTATACGCCGCGGGTTGAAGGTCTGTTGCCATGTATGACAAAGCCCTGCAGTCAGCCACAAGGATGCTCGCCAGCCGCGAGCATTCGGTGCTGGAACTGACACGCAAGCTACAACAGAAAGACTTCCCCCCCGAGATTGTCGACAGGGTGGTGACCGGCTTGCTTGACGGTCGGCTGCTCAGTGACACACGTTTTGCGGAAACCTACGTGCGCATGCGCAGTGCCCGGGGCTATGGCCCGCTGCGGATCCGCATGGAGTTACGCGAACGCGGCATAGATGATGCGACCATCCGGCAGTATCTGGACACCGATGAAGTGGACTGGTATGCGCTGGCGGAAGAGGTGCGGCAGCGCAAGTTTGGTGATGCAGCGCCGGTTGAATACGCGCAAAAGGCGAAGCAAATGCGCTTTTTGCAATACAGGGGATTTTCAAACAGCCACATCAGTGTGGCCGTGAAAGGGTTGGACGATTAGAGATATGATGAGCAGTGCAGACATCCGTAGTGCCTTTCTTGCCTATTTCGAAAGCAAGGGTCATACGATTGTGCCCAGTAGCCCGCTGGTGCCGGCCAATGATCCGACCCTGTTGTTCACGAATGCCGGCATGGTGCAGTTCAAGGACACCTTCCTCGGCCGCGAGAAACGCGACTACACGCGCGCCACGAGCGTACAGCGTTGCGTTCGCGCCGGCGGCAAGCATAACGACCTGGAAAACGTCGGTTATACCGCGCGTCATCACACCTTCTTCGAGATGCTTGGCAACTTCAGCTTCGGTGATTACTTCAAGCAGGATGCAATCAGGTTCGCCTGGGAATTTCTGACGGAAGTGTTGAAGCTGCCGGAGGAAAAACTCTGGATCACGGTCTACAAGGATGATGACGAGGCTGCAGACATCTGGCTGAAAGAACTCGGTGTGAGTGCCGATCGTTTTACCCGCATCGGCGACAAGCCGGGCGGCAAGCCTTATGAAAGCGATAACTTCTGGACCATGGGCGATACCGGCCCGTGTGGTCCGAGTAGCGAGATCTTCTATGACCATGGCCCGGAAGTCACCGGTGGACCGCCAGGCACACCGGAAGAAGATGGCGATCGTTACATCGAGATCTGGAACCTCGTGTTCATGCAGTACGACCGAGATGAACAGGGCATGTTGAACCCGTTACCGAAGCCGTCGGTGGATACCGGCATGGGCCTGGAACGCGTTGCGGCTGTCATGCAGGGCGTGCACAACAACTACGACATCGATTTATTCCAGCATTTGATCCGCGAGGCGGCAAAGATCGTGGGCAGTGATGATCTGCAGCAATCATCCCTGAACGTCATTGCCGATCACATCCGTGCCTGCAGTTTCCTCGTCGTCGACGGTGTCATTCCTTCCAACGAAGGCCGTGGTTATGTGTTGCGCCGTATTATTCGTCGCGCCATCCGTCACGGTTACAAACTCGGCGTCAAGGACGTGTTCTTCTGGAAACTTGTGGCGCCGCTGTGCGAGATCATGGGCGATGCCTACCCGGAACTGGCGAAGGCACGTGAACAGGTGGAGCGTGTGTTGCGCACCGAGGAAGAACGTTTTGCCGAAACTCTTGAACAGGGCATGGGCTTGCTCGAAGAGGCGATTGCCGGCCTGCAGGGCAAGATTATCCCGGGCGATACCGTATTCCGTTTATATGATACCTATGGCTTCCCGGTTGACCTGACCGCTGACATCGCCCGTGAACGCGGCCTGACTGTTGATGAAGCCGGTTTTGAAAAAGACATGGAAGCGCAGCGTGATCGCGCACGTGCCGCCAGCCACTTCAAGGCGGCCGCGACCAGCAAGCTGGATATAGAAGGTACAACCGAGTTCACCGGTTACGAACACTTGCAGGATGCCGGTAATGTGGTCGGCCTGTATGTCGACGGCAAGCCGGTGAGTGCGCTCGACAGTGCGAATGAAGCCGTGATCGTGCTCGAACGTACGCCGTTTTATGCCGAATCCGGTGGCCAGGTTGGTGATCACGGTGTGTTGCGCACCGCCAGTGGTGCCGAGTTTGAAGTACGTGATACACAAAAGCAGGGCAGCGGCGTGTTTACCCACATCGGTGTGTTGAAGTCGGGTCAGATAAAAGCCGGTGAACAGGTCAATGCCGAGGTTGATGAGAAGGCCCGCCGGGCCACAGCACTGAATCATTCTGCCACGCACCTCATGCATGCTGCATTACGTGAAGTGCTGGGTGAGCATGTGCAGCAAAAAGGTTCGCTCGTCGATGCCGAACGTCTGCGTTTTGACTTTTCGCACTTCGAACCGGTGACAGCGGAACAACTCGCGCAGATCGAAACGCTGGTAAACGAACATATTCGCCAGAACCACGAGGTACAGACGCAACTCATGGATCTCGAGGCGGCCAAGGCCTCCGGTGCGATGGCGCTGTTTGGTGAAAAGTACGACAGTAAAGTGCGTGTACTCAGCATGGGGGATTTCTCGGTCGAATTGTGTGGGGGTACACACGTCAACCGTACCGGTGATAT
>JASFME010000173.1:0-4983 GCA_050117725.1 Granulosicoccaceae bacterium
CCCTCACCCGCGGCACCTGGATAAAGTCATACATATGTGCCGTCTGGCACCGGGTTGCAGATAGAAATCCCGATGTTGTGATTTTCACACATCTGTATGATTCGAGACACAGTTTCTTTTCTTGGCACGTTACTGTCAACACTTTTTTAGTATTTAATGAAATACAAATTATCTATGAATATCAGTATGTTCTGATATACATAACCAGTTCGCTAACGGGGGTATTCGTGTGCCTAATTCTGTGTCAGTGCAGTAGTCTAAGCCCCGGTAATGTGATTGAATTACCCCAATAAATATATCTGAACCAGTGCAAAACTGGCATATCCATATACTATGCAGGGAACAAACATGATCAAACACCGACTTGTGCCGCTTGCGGCCGGCATTTTGCTTGGTATCGGCCACATTTCAGTCGCATCGGCGGCTGGTTTTGCCCTGATAGAGCACAGCGTGAACGGGGTCGGTAACGCCTTCGCCGGTGCAGCGGCAGTAGCCGAAGATCCCTCGACCATTTACTTTAACCCGGCTGGCATGCGCCATCTCAAGGGAGTGCAATACGACGCAGGACTGTCGATTATCTCGCCCACGGCGAAATTCAAGGATCGCGGTTCGACGACCAACCCGGTCTTCGGCGGCGCACCGCTCGATGTCAATAATGAGGATGGCGGTGACGCCGGTCCTACCGCGTTTGTGCCAATCTTCTATTACGCGCGGGATCTGGAAAACGGCTGGAGCGCCGGCCTTGGTATCAATGCCCCGTTTGGCCTGGCCACGGAATACAACCCGGGCTGGGTCGGTCGCTACCATGCACTGACCTCGGACCTGAAAACCATCAATATCAATCCCTCGCTGGCCTACAGTGTCACCAAGGATCTTGCCGTCGGCTTCGGCCTCAATGTGCAATATATCGATGCCCGCCTGACCCAAGCAATCGACTACGGCTCACTGTTTTCTATCTCGCCGCAGGGCCTGGATGGCAAGGCCGATATTCGGGGGGATGACATCAGTTTTGGCTACAATTTCGGCGCGCTGTGGAATGTGAATGACAGCACGCGTATCGGTGCAGCCTACCGCTCGCGTATCACGCACAAACTCGAGGGCGATGTTCGCTATGATGCGCCCAGTCCCGCAATCGCGGCCACTGCCCAGGCAGCCCTTAACCATGTCAGTGGCAGTGATGTCGAAGCGGATGTCACCCTGCCCGACAGCCTGTCGTTGAGTTTCCGTCATCAGTTATCACCGAAACTCGCCCTGCTCGGCGATGTTACCTGGACCAACTGGAGCAAGCTGGATGAACTGCGTGTCGAGTTTGAATCCGGAGCAAGTGATGCGGTAAATATACTGGAGTGGGATGACGCCTATCGCTATTCCCTGGGGTTGACCTATCAATATAGCGACAAATGGACCTGGCGTGCCGGCGTTGCCTACGATGAAACACCTATTCCGAATGCACAACGCCGTACACCACGTATCCCCGATGCGAACCGCACCTGGATTGCGGCGGGTTTCAATTACAAGGTGTCCAGGAACTTCAAGGTGGATATGGGCTATGCCCACCTGTTCTTCGATGATTCGAAGATCAACCAGCTTGACACGAGTTCACCGTTGGCGCCGGATGAAAACTTCGCGCGCGGTAATCTCGTCGGCGAATACGAGGTCGAAGCTGACATCCTGAGCCTGCAGGCACAGTGGACCTTCTGACCTGAAAGCCGTAGCAATAAAAAAACCCCGACCGATTGGCCGGGGTTTTTTATTCCTGAAACCCAGGAAAGCATCTTCAAATCATATGTACAGACAGATATCCGATTCACCTGCAAATTCGAAGAAAGTGGCGGCACCACCGTACTCAATGCCATCGATGAACGCGTCGTGCGTGAAATCAAACAGGTCTACCGTCATCTGGCAGGCGACGATTTTCACATCCGCCTCGATGCACAGTTCACGCAGCTCTTCTATGCTGGCCACGCCCTTTGACTTCATCTTTGCTTTCATCATCATGGTCATCATGCTTTCCATGCCCGGCAAGGCCTGGAACAGCACCGGGAACCACTTGTCCATTGCCATCGGCATGGGCATACCCGGGTTACCGAGTGAACTCACCTTCAGGTTCAAATCCTTGCGCAATAACTGCAAGCCATAGAAAGTGAAAAAGATTTGCGTCTGGTAGCCCAGCGCGGCTGCCGTTGACGCAAGAATAAACGGTGGATAGGCCCAGTCCAGTGTGCCCTTGGTCGCGATAATCGCTAGCTTCTTTTCATCAGACATCCTGCTCTCCTCCCAACAACATGGTACAGGAATTCAAAGCGTTACTGGGCAGGCCAGCAAGGGGCTTTAAGTGTATTATTGACCTGATCAGGCCTTCTTGATGCGGAAGACAAACTTGCCGCCTTCTTCACCGGACTCGAGCAATTCATTACCAGTCTGCTTGGCAAAGGCCTCGAAGTCTTTTACTGAACCCGGGTCAGTTGCGACAATACGCAGAACCTGGCCACCACTCATGCCGGCAAGGGTCTTTTTCGCACGCAGGATCGGCAACGGGCAGTTCAGACCGGAAGCGTCGAGTTCTTGATCGAAATCAGCCATCAGAAATTCTCCTTAGGAACTTGGGGATTAGGTATTATGACCATCCAGTATTTTAACAGGATATTAGAATTAAAGGGCACACTTATATGACAAGTTCAAATCAAAGGCAACCCGGGGAACCAGTGTAAATATTTGCGGTCTGAAAAAACAGTGAGTTGGAGTCAAAAATTGAGAAGTTCAGTCAGTCATTTTCTGCGCGGGGCGGTTGCCCTGGCA
This sequence comes from Granulosicoccaceae bacterium, assembly GCA_050117725.1. Lineage (GTDB taxonomy): Bacteria > Pseudomonadota > Gammaproteobacteria > AKS1 > AKS1 > JASFJH01. The sequence continues at coordinate 2,800 of JASFME010000173.1, forward strand.
GGCCTGTTGGCCGTGTCCGGCTTGCAGGCAGACCGCATTACCCTGCCGGAAATGGGCGACAGCAGTGGCCAGCTACTGACACCCGCCCAGGAACGCCAGATCGGCACGGAATTCCTGCGCCGCATCCGGCAGGCCTACGCCCTCGTCGATGACCCGGAAATTACCGGCTACCTGCGTAGCCTCGGCGAACGGCTGGTCAGCCACAGCGACAATCCGGCGCAGCCATTCACCTTCTTTATGATCGAGGATCAGTCCATCAATGCCTTTGCAGCACCGGGCGGTTTTATCGGCGTCAACGCCGGCCTGGTACTGGCCGCTGAAACAGAAAGCGAACTGGCCTCGGTGCTTGCTCATGAAATTGCCCACATTACCCAGCGACACCTGGCTCGCGCCTACGAGGCTGCTGACAAACTCAATATCCCGGCCCTGGCGGGTATCATCGCTGCGATCCTGATTGGCAGCCAGAACAGCGAGGCCGGCCAGGCAACGCTTGCCGCGACACAGGCCGGAGCTCTGCAGGCACAGCTGAATTTCACCCGTTCCAACGAAAATGAAGCGGACTTTCTTGGTATCCAGACACTTGCCGACGCCGGCTACGACCCGCGTGCCATGGCAGTATTTTTCGAACGTCTGCAACAGGCATCACGCTATTACAGCCGGCCCCCGGAATTTCTCAGCACCCACCCGGTGACCGTCAACCGCATCGCCAATGCCCGCGATCGCGCCGCCGATCATCGTTACCGCCAGGTACCGGACAGCCTGGATTTCCTGTTAATCAGGGAGAAACTGCGTATCCGTCTCACGGCCCCGGGCAAGCTGCTTGAAGAGTATACAAATGTCCTGAAATCCGGGCAGTACCAGAGCGAAACAGCCGCGCGCTATGGCTATGCGCTAACCCTGCTCAAGGCTGACAAGTTTCGTCAGGCACGCACCCAGATTGACTGGCTGCTCGCGCAGCACCCGGAACAAAGGCATTTTCTCCTGCTCGATGCCGATTACCTGATGGCCACCCGGCAACATCGCGACAGCCTGGCACGTTATCAACAGGCACTGAAGATCTACCCGGATGACTATGCCCTGACCGTAAATTACGCCGCGGCCCTGCTCGAACTTGGCCAGGCACAGCAGGCCATGAACATGTTGCATGATTACCTGCGCGACCACCCCACCGATGCCGAACTCTACAAACTACAGGCGCGTGCCGAGGGCGATGCCGGCCATACCGCCGAGGCTTACCTTTCAATGGCCGAATACCACTTCCTTAATGGCCAGACCAACACGGCAATCGAGCAACTTGATCGCGCCCTGCAGATCAAGGATCTTGATTTTTACATGACTTCACGCATTGAAGCTCGCCGTAGAGAACTCCTGCAAGTACGCAAAATTGAAAACGCACATGATTAGTCAGTATCTTAGAATTTACTTATATACAAGCAGATCGTGAAATACCCCTTGCGATCATTTATGCATTCGGTATGCTAGGAACCTCTTATGGCCGTGGATTAGCGCAACTGATGCTCTGCTCCAGTGCCTGAAACACTTTGCACTTTGTATAAAGGGCTTCAGGCGACGGGCTAACAGGCAAGACCTGTTAAAAAGGGTTACGCCAAAACACGTTAATAACTACAAAGTGATCACTTGTACATTTATGTTTAGGAGGAGAACTATGCGGAAACCCGCAAAGCTCATCACTGCAAGTGCCGTTGCAATTCTGCTGGGCAGCCTTTCAATCGCCCCGCAAGTTGTAATTGCTGCAGATAAGAAACCGACTGCCGCTGAGCTCGGCAAAAAAGTCGCTGAGAACCGCAAGAAAGGCAACTGCTTTGCCTGTCATGCATACGAAGGTGTCAATCTTCCAGGTAACATCGGTCCGCCGCTGGTTGCCATGAAGGCACGCTTCCCGGACAAGTCACGCCTGCGTGCACAGCTTGAAGATCCGCAAAGCTTCAACAAGGACACGCTGATGCCCCCATATGGCAAGCATGAGATCCTGTCTGGCAAGGAAATTGACCAGATCGTTGAATGGCTTTACACCCTGTAAGCCTTTTCATAACGGTTCAACAATAACGATATAGGTGAAGAACATGATTCGCAGAACATTCCTGAAAGGGACGTTGGCGAGCGGCGGCGTGGCAGTAGCGATTGGCGCCGGCCTGCTGACCCCGTCTACCGTGCTGGCGGCCT
>JASFME010000174.1:0-4958 GCA_050117725.1 Granulosicoccaceae bacterium
ACACATTTGCTGGGCCTGTTGAAAGCCGAGCAAAGCAAGCTTGCGGATGAGCACGACAAGTACGTTCCCCTGGTCGTCAAGGTCGCGCCGGATCTGGACGACCTGGAATTACGAAAAATCAGCGAAATCCTGCTGACACAGAAAATCGACGGCATCATCGCGACAAATACAACACTGTCCAGAAGCGGCGTTGAGGGGCTGCCGCACTCATCGGAAGACGGCGGCCTGAGCGGCGCGCCTTTGCGAGAGCGGGCAATCGAGGTACTTTTGGCGCTCAACAAGTATGTAGAGGGAAACATCCCGCTCATAGCATCCGGCGGGATCATGGATGCCGATGATGCGGTTGCACGGATTAAGGCCGGGGCATCGCTGGTCCAGCTCTATAGCGGCTTGATATACCGGGGTCCACGTATCGTCAAGGAAATAGCCAGGCGGCTTAGCTGATTATTGTTTTTTCAGGCCCTCGTTAATCGCCCTGATCACATCCTGCGCGAGTTCCTGCGCAATCTTCTCGGCACCCGTGCCCTTCGCGACGTGGTCCGGCCGCACGAACAGCACCTTGGTCACGCCATCCTTGTGCGTCATGGTGATATGCAGCGGACACAGTGCGAGCATGTCGGGGTCGGCATTCGATACCTGGTTTGCATACCAGCCGTTACAGAACACCATGCTCTTGATGCGGTCCAGCTTGTTCAGGTTGTGATCCTTCCACTTGCCGGCAAACCCGGCCAGGTTGGCACCGATGTCCGGTTCGAACACGACGTAGAAGCGGTTATTCTCGAGTGACTGGTAGACCTGCTTGTAGGCACTCTCGAAGTCCTGTCGGGCTTCGGCGACATACACGGCAGAGGTGTCAGCCGAGGCAACGCCGGCCATGAGGCAAAACAGCATAACAATGTATTTCATCACTCTCTCCTTGATGTAAGAAGACAATAACACTTACCGGGCCTTTTTCGCCGCGACATTATCGCGCAGGTACACCGGCAGGGCATGTGCGGCATCGACGTACTGCCCGGCCTCGAAGGCATGGGCGGCGAGCACAGCGACATCATACGCATCCGGGTAACTGTCGGCCACGTAACCATCGAGCCATGCGGCACACAACGCGTGCAAGGGTGCCTCATGGGTCTGCCAGCCGCTGCCGGAACCAAACCAGTTGTCGCCAACACCCGGTAATACAAGTTTGTCCGGCGCGCAGACCCGTTCTTCGCCGATGATCGTCGCGATGCCGTCCTCGTTGATCACAAACGCGCCGGCATACACCTCGTTCATGCGCGCATCGATAGCGGCCAGGCAATAGCGGGCCAGGTGTTGGCGGTACGCGCCCTGCGCGAGGGCTGCGAGCGACGATACCGGCACGACCGGCAGGTCAGATGCCCAGGCCAGGCCCTGCACCACTCCCGTGGCGATGCGCACGCCGGTAAAGGCGCCCGGGCCGCGGCCAAAGCCGATGCCGTCGAGCTCGGTCGTGGCCAGCCCGGCCTCGTCGAGTAACTGCCCGCACATGCCCAGGATCAACTCGGCATGCCGGCGCGGTGCGAGTTGGCTGGTGTGCCTTACCTCGCCGTCGATATACAGCGCGGCCGAACACGCCTCGGTGGCGGTTTCAATGCACAGCAGTTTCATGCCTGGCCGCCTGCCGATTGCGCCGCCGAGGCGTTGGCCGCGATGTCGGCAAAGAACTGCTGCACATCGGCGAGTTCGCGCGTGACCTGCATCGGCGGCAGGCTGTTGCGGAAGATCCGCCCGTACGGTTTGCTGTACAGGCGCGGGTCACACAGCATGAGCACACCGTAGTCATCGCCGTCGCGGATCAGGCGGCCGGCACCCTGCTTCAGGGCAATCACGGCAGTTGGCAACTGGTAATCCATGAACGGATTGCCGCCGCTTTCACGCAGCGCGTCCAGTCGCGCCTGCAAAACGGGATCATCCGGCATGGCGAACGGCAGCTTGTCGATGATCACGCACGACAGCGCCTCGCCGCGTACATCGACGCCTTCCCAGAAACTGCCCGTGCCGAGCAGCACGGCGTTCGGCGTTTCGCGGAAGCGCCGCAGCAATTCACTGCGCGGTGCGCTGCCCTGCACGAACAACGGGTAATCGAACTTGTCGGCGAACAGTTCATGCGCGATGTTCAGCGCGCGGTAACTCGTGAACAACACAAAGGCATGGCCACGGCTGGCCCTGATCACGGGCAGTGCTGCCTCGACGACGGCCGGTACGTAGTCTTGCGTGTTCGGTTCCGGCATGGCCTTCGGCATATACAGGCGTGCCTGCTGTGCGTAATCGAACGGACTCGACCATTGCGCCGTGTGCGCCTCGGGGATCCCCATGCGCTTGATGAAATAATCGAAACTGTCACCGACCGCGAGTGTCGCCGAGGTGAATATCCAGCTGGCCGGACGCGCCTCGATATGACTGCGGAAGATGCCGGCGACATCGAGCGGGGTCGCATGCAGTGCCAGGCCGCGTGCATAGATCTCGCACCAGCGTACATGCGATGCATCGTTCTGCTCGCGCAGCAACGCGAGTCTTTCCAGGTTACTGCTCACACGGCGCAGGCAGTTCTCGAGCCCGCGGCCACGTTCCGCTGCCGGTTCGAGGCTGTCGGCAAGGGTTTGCAGGCAGGCCACGAGTTCGTCGAGATGTCTAGCGACCTTCCTGTTCGCCATGAAGGCCTGCCAGCGTTGCCGTCCTTTCTGCTCACCCGCGACCAGGCGCAGATCATACGTGGCCTTTTCCAGCTCATCGGCCTGTTGCGCCAGTGCCTTCATGTCCCTCGCGTCGCGCAGCTGTTCAGTGCGGATATCGCGCGCGAGTTCGAGCAACTGCCGGCTGCTCACGGTGATGCCGAAAAACTGCCCGGCGGTTTCCGGCAACTGGTGCGCCTCGTCGATGACGAACGCGTTCGCACCCGGCAACAACTCGCCGAAGCCTTCTTCCTTGAGCGCAAGATCGGCAAGTAACAGGTGATGGTTGATGACGACGATCTCGGCTTCCTGGGCACGGCGGCGCGCCTTGACCAGGTAACAGTCATTGAACTGTTCGCAGTCCTGACCGAGGCAGTTATCAACGGTCGAGGTAACATGTGGCCAGATCGGCGCATCCTCGGCGAGCTCGGCCAGCTCGGCGATATCGCCGGCCGTGGTCTGCTTGCTCCACGACTGCACCTTGCGCCAGTCTGACAGCATTTGTTTCGAACGGAACCTGCCCTGCTCGGCGGCGAGGTCGAGCCGATGCAGGCACAGGTAATTGGCGCGGCCTTTCAGCTGGCTGACCTGCACGGGCACGCCGAGCGCACGGCGCACGGTCGGCAGATCACGGTGAAATAACTGGTCCTGCAGGGTCTTCGTGCCGGTGGAGATGATGACTTTCTTGCCGGACAACAGCGCCGGCACGAGATAGGCAAAGGTCTTGCCGGTGCCGGTGCCGGCCTCGCAGACCAGCACCTGGTTGTCGACGATGGCCTGTTCGACAGCCTGCGCCATGCCCTGTTGTTCGGCACGGGGGGCAAAATTGGCAATGTGTTCGGCCAGCAGTCCCTGCTCGCCAAGACATTCGGCACTCGTCAACATGGAATGATATGCGTCGCTCGGAAAACAGCGTGTATTCTACCCGTTTCGGGGCGAACCTGCTTGTCTATTCAGATGCTTGCCGTGCCTGTTCACGGGCGCGCAGGGCACCGGCGGTATCGCCGCGACTTTGCCGGGCCTTTGCAATCAATTGCCAGTTGTCCGCGATCAGTTGCCGATCATTGCCGGCGAGGTTATTCGACTTCGCGGCCATTTGTTCGGCGAGCAGCCAGCGCCCCTGGGCCAGACGTACACCCGCCAGCTGATGCCACAACAGCGCATCCTTCGGCGCAATGCGCAGGGCGCGTTCGAGCGTGGACGCGGCCGCCATGTGTTGCCCGGCCCGCTTTTGCCGGTGCGCCGTATCCAGCAGTTGCGCCACGGCAATCGGCCGCGCCGGCGTGGGCCTGGCCAGCACCCGGCTGCCGGGGTCAGCGGCTTGCGGGGTAACTTCAGGTTGCGGGATGACATCAGGTGCAGGAACCGGCCCGGTTTGATCGTACACCGGTGCACCCTCACGCGGGGTTGCGCACGCGGCAAGCAGGCCACATAACGCCACCACCGTCGTCAAACGAATCCACTGTGGTAAATACATCACTCTCCACTCAACCAGTCGAAGGTACGTTGCAGCAGGCCACCCCCACACGGTGCAGACTGCGCGGGCGCCGTGCCCTGGATAAACGGCAGGCGCACCGCATCCTCGCAAGCCTCACTGCCACGTTGCCCGGTCTGGCGATCGATCCAGACGCTTTCAACATTCGCCGGCGGCATCGGCGTAAACGGCGTGGCCGGAATACCATTGATGATATCACGCCAGACCAGCATCGCCCCGCTCGCGCCGGTCAGGCCGGTGGGCGCGTTGTCATCGGCCCCGACCCAGACCACGGCAACGCGGTTGCCGGTAAAGCCGGCAAACCAGCTGTCGCGCAGGTCATCGGTCGTGCCGGTCTTGCCGGCAACAGTGAAACCCCGCGGTAACAGGTTTTGCAGGCGCCGTGCGGTACCGTATTGCGTCACGTGCTGCAGGGCATTGTTCAGCAGGTAGACACTGTGCGGGTCAAATGCCTGCTCGACGGTCAACGGGTAACGCTGCAAAGGCTCGCCGTGCGCATCGAGCACTTCGCGGATCGCGCGCAGCGGACTGCGGAAACCGCCGGCCGCATACACCTGATACATCTGCGTCACTTCAAGCGGGCTGTAGGCAACGGTCCCGAGCGCGAGCGAGGCATAACTGTGTACCGGCCGTTGCATGCCGAGTTTCGCCAGGCTGTCCCGGACGGCACTGATCCCGACCTGCTGTGCCAGCCGGATGGTCGGGATGTTATAGGAATGCACAAGCGCATCATGCAGCAACACCTCGCCATGGAATCTCTTGTCGTAGTTCTG
>JASFME010000175.1:0-4945 GCA_050117725.1 Granulosicoccaceae bacterium
TCGTTCGGGGTCAATGTACCGTATTCACCCTGTTTTTCAGCCACTCTTTTCAATGCCATGCCTGGATGACTTGCGTCGTAGCCAGCCTCCATCACATCACGCACGGCTTTTTCAATGGTTTTCGGCGTTATACCGTGTTCTTTATTATAAGCGAGTTGTTTACCTCGGCGACGCTCGGTCTCATCTATAGCACGCTGCATTGAGGCTGTCACCTTGTCTGCATACAGGATCGCCCTGCCGTGCACATTCCGCGCACACCGCCCGATAGTCTGGATCAATGAACGATCGGAGCGCAGGAAACCTTCCTTGTCGGCATCGAGTATCGCCACCAGTGAGACCTCGGGGATATCCAACCCTTCGCGAAGCAGGTTGATACCGACCAGCACATCAAACTCGCCAAGGCGTAAATCGCGCAGGATTTCCATACGCTCCACCGTATCAATGTCAGAGTGCAGGTAACGCACCCTGATGCCATGTTCAAGCAGGTAGTCGGTCAGGTCTTCCGCCATACGTTTGGTCAGCGTCGTCACCAACACACGTTCACCACGCCCGGCGCGTATATTCGCCTCGGACAGCAGATCATCGACCTGTGTCGCAACCGGGCGGATTTCCAGTTCCGGGTCAAGCAGGCCGGTCGGCCTGACAACCTGATCGATGATCGCCCCGGAATGTTCCCGCTCATACGGTCCGGGCGTGGCAGTGACGTAAATCGTTTGCGGTGACAGGCGCTCGAATTCATCGAAACGCAGTGGCCGGTTATCCAGTGCCGAGGGCAAGCGGAAGCCATACTCGACCAGCGTTTCCTTGCGTGAGCGATCACCTTTGTACATGCCGCCGATTTGCGGGATCGTGACGTGTGATTCATCGACAATCAGGAGCGCGTCATCCGGCAGATAGTCCATCAGGGTCGGCGGTGGCTCGCCTGCCCCCCTGCCCGACAGGTAGCGCGAATAGTTTTCAATACCCGAGCAGTAACCCAGTTCCTGCATCATCTCCAGGTCGAAATTGGTCCGTTGTTCGAGTCGCTGTGCCTCGAGCAGCTTGTTATTCTCGCGTAATTGTTCGAGGCGCTCTTTCAATTCAATCTTGATCTGGTCGATTGCATCGAGGATCACCTGTCGCGGCGTGACGTAATGGGTTTTCGGATACACCGTCAGGCGTGGCAAACGTTGAATGACCTCGCCGGTCAGGGGGTCGAAATAGCTGAGTTGCTCGATTTCGTCGTCAAACAACTCGACACGAATCGCATCCCGATCTGAATCCGCGGGAAAAATATCGATGACCTCGCCTCGCACCCGGTAGCAACCGCGGCGTAATTCGACATCATTGCGGGTGTACTGCAATTCGGCGAGACGGCGCAGTATAAAACGTTGATCGATCTGCTCACCGCGGACCAGGTGCAAAACCATGCTCAGGTAGGATTTCGGATCGCCCAGACCATAAATTGCTGACACGGACGCGACGATAATCGTGTCGCGCGACTCCATCAGCGCCTTGGTTGCTGACAGGCGCATTTGTTCGATATGTTCGTTTATCGATGAGTCCTTGTCGATGAACGTGTCCGTGCTCGGCACATAGGCCTCGGGCTGGTAATAATCGTAATAGGAAACAAAATACTCGACCGAATTGTGCGGGAAAAACTCCTTCATCTCACCGTACAACTGCGCGGCCAGTGTCTTGTTCGGTGCCAGCACCAGCGCCGGGCGCTGCACCTGCTCGATAACATTGGCGATCGTGAAGGTTTTGCCGGAGCCGGTCACACCCAGTAATGTCATACCGGCCTCCCCTGCATTCAGACCGTCAATGAGGGATTGGATTGCAGCGGGTTGATCACCAGCGGGGGTATAATCGGTTACGAGTTCAAACTTTCTGTTCATCTTCAGTTAAATGGAGGGCAAACTACACATGGCCAGAACGTATCTTATCAAGTATATTAACAGCGGTTTGTTAGCGATAGCCCTATTGTGGCTGGAATGAGGTTGTAAAAATTGGATATTCGGCTTTCTGCTCGGGTACAGCGAGTCAAACCATCGCCCACACTGGCGGTAACGGCACGCGCCAGGGCCCTGCGCGAAGCAGGTCAGGACATTATCGGCCTCGGTGCCGGCGAACCGGATTTTGATACCCCGGAGCATATCAAGGCGGCAGCGATTGCCGCGATCAATGCCGGCGATACGAAGTATACCGCAGTGGACGGCACGCCGTCGCTGAAACAGGCAATTATCGACAAATTCCGGAACGACAACCAGCTCGACTACAAGGCCGAGCAGATTCTCGTCTCGGTCGGCGGCAAACAGAGTTTTTTCAATCTCGCCCAGGCATTGCTGAATGCCGGCGATGAAGTCATTATCGCGGCCCCCTACTGGGTCTCCTACCCGGACATGGTGCTGCTCGCCGATGGCGTCCCGGTCATTATCGAGGCCGGTATCGAACAGCGATTCAAGATCACTCCAGAACAGCTGGAAGCCGCAATCACGGACAAGACGCGGCTGCTCGTCCTCAACAGCCCCTCAAACCCGACTGGCGTGGCCTATACGCGCGCCGAGTTCGAAGCACTCGGCGAAGTGCTGCGCCGTCACCCACAGGTGCTGGTCGCCAGTGATGATATGTATGAATACATCCTCTGGAGCGACGAGCCCTTCTGTAACATCGTTAATGCCTGCCCGGACCTGTATGAGCGGGCCGTCGTGCTGAATGGCGTCTCGAAGGCCTATTCGATGACCGGCTGGCGGATCGGCTATGCAGGTGGGCCGCCCACACTGATCGCCGCGATGAAGAAAATCCAGTCGCAAAGTACCTCGAACCCGGTTTCCATCTCACAGGCTGCCGCCCTGGCGGCCCTGCAGGGCGATCAGAGCTGTGTTGCGACCATGCTCACGGCCTTCAGACAACGCCACGATTACCTGGTGGCGGCCCTGAACGAATTGCCCGGTGTCAGTTGCCTGCCCGGCGATGGCACGTTCTATGCGTTCCCGGATATGCGCGAGGCCATGCAGGCCGCCGGTGTCAGCAATGACGTCGAATTTGCAGAAAAACTCCTGAACGAGGCCGGCGTCGCCCTCGTACCGGGCTCGGCCTTCGGGGCACCCGGTTATATGCGCCTGTCCTTCGCCACCGGCCTCGATGTGTTGAAATCGGCTGTCAGCCGGATCAGTGATTGGCTGAAGCAAAAATAAGCCTTTTCCTACAGCCATACCCTCCTCCCTGCCGGTACAGTTAACGCGTCAAATGGAACTGACACGGCACAACAGGGAGGTTACGCCATGGTCACACCATTTCGGCCGGCACGTGCCCGGCATGTTCGCGCGTGTCGCGGCTTTACGGTGCTTGAATTGCTCACGACCGTGAGCATTATGGGTATTTTGCTCGGCACAGCGGTACCCGCCATGCATTCATTCGCCCAGAAAAACCGGATGAGCGCGCATATCAATACCTTTGTCAGCCATTTGCACTACAGCCGCAGTGAGGCCGTCAAACGTGCCGGCAACGTTGTTATGTGCCGCTCGAGCAATCTGAAGGACTGTGATCGTACCAGCGGCTGGGAGCAAGGCTGGATTGTTTTCGCCGACAGGAACCTCAACCGGGAACGTGACGAAAGCGAAGTGGTACTCGCCGTAGAGCAGGGCTGGCAGGATGGCATTACTGTTACCTCAGGACGCCGCCGGCGGGTTGTTTACCAGCCCACCGGTTTCTCACCGGGCACCAATGGCACCTATGTGTTCTGTGATCCGGAGTACCCGGAAACGGCCCGTGCCGTGATACTGGCCAATAGCGGCCGACCCAGATTATCGGACAGCCGCCCGGACGGTGGCTCGCTCGGCTGCGGCGAATAATCGGACACCCTGCACAACGAAAAAGGGCGCCGACTGGCGCCCTTATCCTTATCTGGCTCCCCGGGACGGGCTCGAACCGCCGACCTAGTGATTAACAGTCACCCGCTCTACCGACTGAGCTACCGGGGAATGGAGGGCCGGTATGGTACTTGGCGCCCCCCTTTGGGTCAAGCACTATGCGGGCTAATCGAGTTTTAACGATGCCAGGTAGTCGCGAAAGGCCTCGCCCACCTCATGGTGTTTGAGGCCAAGTTCGACGGTGGCCTGCAGGTAGCCGAGTTTGCTGCCGCAATCGTAACGCTTGCCCTCGTACTCATAGGCCAACACATCTTCATGCTCAAGCAATGCGGCAATCGCATCCGTGAGCTGAATTTCGCCACCTCTGCCCGGTCTCGTATGCTCGAGCATGTCAAAGATTGCCGGCGTCAGAATATACCGGCCCACCACACCAAGCGTCGAGGGGGCATCCTTTACTGACGGCTTCTCAATAATCGACTCGACCGAGGATAACCGTGCGTTGTCGTGGTGCTTTGTGTTATCCGGCTTGACGATGCCGTACTTGCCAACATCCTGTTCTGGCACGTTCTCAACCGCCAGCACCGAAGAACCACAGGCCTGGAATTGCTCGATCATCTGGCTCATGCAACCCGAATTATCGGAGCAGATGAGGTCATCGGCCAGGATCACCGCAAAGGGTTCATTACCGACAACCGGTCTGGCGCATTGAACGGCATGCCCGAGACCGAGCGCCTCATGCTGGCGGATGTATACACAGGTGACATCATCAGGGATGATGTCACGAACCAGCGACAGCCTCTTGTCATGGTTTTCCCTCTCGAGCTTTGCCTCGAGTTCGAATACCTTGTCAAAATGATCAGGTATCGCCCGCTTTTGGCGCCCGGTAATAAAGATAAGCTCCTTGATACCGGCTGCCACCGCTTCTTCGGCGGCAAACTGCACGAGCGGTTTGTCCACAATCGGCAGCATCTCTTTCGGGTTTGCCTTGGTCGCGGGCAAAAAGCGCGTCCCCAGCCCGGCAACAGGGAAAACCGCCTTGGTTATGCGTTGCTCCATTTCCCTAACCTCTCATGAAACATGGTGATTGACCAGCA
>JASFME010000176.1:0-4931 GCA_050117725.1 Granulosicoccaceae bacterium
AACGCTGGCCCGAAGGGTGAGGGGCGACAGCCCCGAATAATCCTGCCGCCCCAGCCACTAATTTTATGTGCTGGAATACAACCGGCAGGATGAGAACCTCAAGGTTCGACTAATTCGCGCAGCGAATTGAACAGCGGCGCTTACAAAGTAAGCAACGCTGGCCCGAAGGGTGAGGGACGACAGTCCCGAGTAATCCTGCCGCCCCAGCCAATGTATACATATACAGGGAATAGATGAACAGCAACAGATGAGGTCAACGTGGCAGACATTTCGATGATGGTGTTTACCGGTAATGCCCACCCGCAACTCGCGGCAGCAATCGCCGGCTTTCTACACCAACCACTGGGACGGGTTCATGTGAACCGTTTCAGTGATGGCGAGACGTCTGTAGAGATCATGGAAGACGTACGCGGTCGCGATGTGTTTATCGTACAGCCGACCTCTGCGCCAACCAATGACAACCTTATGGAGTTGCTGGTTATGATTGACGCGTTGCGTCGTTCCTCGGCACGTCGCATTACAGCGGTCATTCCGTATTTCGGTTATGCCCGCCAGGATCGTCGGCCGCGCTCGGCGCGTGTTGCGATCACCGCCAAGCTTGTGGCGAACATGTTGACCGCAGCGGGTGTGGATCGCGTACTGACTGTCGACCTGCATGCGGACCAGATCCAGGGATTCTTTGATATCCCGGTGGATAACGTTTATGCCTCGCCGATCCTGCTCGGCGACGTGTGGAAGCACAACGGCAATGACCTCATGGTCGTGTCACCGGATGTCGGTGGTGTGGTTCGTGCAAGGGCAATTGCCAAGCGCCTTGATGATGCGGACCTCGCCATCATCGACAAGCGCCGACCGAAGGCCAACGTGTCCAAGGTCATGAACATCATTGGTGACGTCGAGGGCCGCAGCTGCGTGCTGATCGACGACATGGTGGATACCGCCGGCACGTTGTGCAAGGCGGCCGATGCATTGAAAGAACACGGCGCGGCGCGTGTGGCCGCGTACTGTACACACCCGGTGTTGTCCGGCCCGGCAGTCGACAACATTAACGCTTCGCTGCTCGACGAGCTGGTGGTTACGGATACCATCCCGCTCCGGGAAGCGGCGCGTAACTGCGAAAAGATCCGCCAGCTGAGTATTGCCGAAATGCTTGCCGAAACGATGCGGCGCATTTCGAATGAAGAATCTGTCAGTTCGTTGTTTATGGACTGATATGTGAATTGATGATCATTGATCATCAATTCGAAGCGTCTTTTCCTGGTCGCGAGGAAAAGATAACGCATGACCACATGGCATGCGTTTTTTGTTAACCATAGGAAATGGAGTAAACACCATGAGTGTTACATTTGAACTTGAAGCACAACTTCGTACGGATGTAGGGAAAGGTGCGAGCCGCCGCCTGCGTCATGCGAACAAGATCCCGGCCGTCATGTACGGCGGTGGTCAGGACCCGGTATCACTGACCCTGGATCACGATCCGCTCCTGCACGCGCTGGAAAACGAAGCGTTTTATTCGCATGTGCTTACCATCAAGGTCGATGGCAAGCCGAACAAGGCAATTCTGCGTGATCTGCATCGCCACCCGGCCAAGCCGAGAATCCTGCACGCCGACTTCCAGCGGGTCAGTGAAAAGGACAAGATCCACATGCAGGTACCGCTGCACTTCCTCAACGAAGAGATCGCACCGGGCGTGAAGATCGATGGTGGCATGGTCACGCGTAACATGTCGGAACTCGAAGTGACCTGCCTGGCCAAGGATCTGCCGGAATACATCGAGGTAGACCTGGCGGAACTGCATGCCGGTCACTCGCTGCACATCTCTGATATCACACTGCCGGAAGGCGTTGAGTCAGTGGCCCTGTCGTACGGTGCTGAACACGACCTGCCGGTTGTATCTATCCAGGTCAAGCGTGGCGGTGCTGAAGAGGAAGAAGTCGAAGCCGGCGAAGCCGCTGCCGAGGGCGAAGGCGAAGGCGAAAGCGCCGAGTAACGTCAGGCTATTCCACGGGAACCGGCATTTGTGTCGCGGATTGCACTCATTGTGGGCCTCGGTAACCCGGGCGCCGATTACGAGGCGACCCGGCACAATGCCGGTTTCTGGTTTGTGGATGAACTCGCCCGCATCAGTGGCGCGTCATTCCGGGCCGATAACAAATTCCACGGTGAAGTCGCCAAGGTCAATCTGCACGGTGAAGCGATCTGGTTGTTAAAACCGACTACCTACATGAACCGTAGCGGGCAGTCCGTCTCGGCACTGGCCAGGTATTACAAGCTTGCTCCGGAACAAATTCTGGTTGCTCATGATGAACTCGATTTTCCGGCCGGGCAGGTCAAGCTGAAACACGGTGGTGGCCACGCCGGGCATAACGGCCTGCGTGACATTATCAGTGCACTGGGTAACCAGAAAAACTTCTGGCGCCTGCGCATCGGTATCGATCACCCGGGTAACGCCAAAGACGTATCGGACTACGTACTGGCACGGCCATCCCGGGCCGATCGTGATGCCATCGAACGCGCCATCGATGACGCCGTGCGCGCCTTGCCGGCCATGCTCGAAGGCGATCCGGAAAAGGCCATGCGCGAACTTCATTAGTTTGCAGTTATCAGTTGGCAGTGAACAATTCTTATTAAAACAACAGCAATTCTGCAAACTGCATACTGAAAACGGCCAACTTTTATTATCATCGGAGATGATGTTTTATGGGATTTAAATGTGGCATTGTCGGTCTGCCGAATGTGGGCAAGTCAACGCTGTTCAACGCCCTGACCAGGGCCGGTATCCAGGCCGAGAACTACCCGTTTTGCACGATTGAGCCGAACGTCGGCGTGGTGCCGATGCCGGATCCGCGCCTTGACCAGATCGCCGCGATCGTCAAGCCGCAGAGGATCCTCCCGACCACGATGGAGTTCGTCGATATCGCCGGACTGGTGGCCGGTGCCTCGAAGGGCGAGGGCCTGGGCAACAAATTTCTCGCCAATATCCGTGAGACCGATGCCATTGCCCAGGTCGTGCGCTGCTTTGAAGACACCGATGTCGTGCACGTTGCCGGCAAGGTGCACCCGCTGTCCGATATCGAGGTCATCAACACCGAGCTGGCGCTCGCCGATCTCGAAACCGTGGAGAGGAACATCATCCGTACTGCGAAGGTTGCCAAGTCCGGCGACAAGGACGCGAAGCGTAAACTGGTCGTGCTGGAAAAGGTCCGTGATGACCTCGATCAGGGCAAACCGGTACGCGCGATGGGCCTCGACGATGATGAAAAGAAAGAGTTGTACGACCTGCACCTGCTGACCATCAAGCCGTGCATGTATATCGCCAACGTCAGCGAAGACGGGTTCGAGAATAACCCGCACCTCGACGCCGTGCGCGAGTACGCCGAGGCCGAAGGTGCACCGGTCGTGCCCGTGTGCGCGGCGATCGAGTCCGAGATCGCTGAACTTGATGGTGACGAGGCAAAAGAATTTCTTGCTGAACTCGGTCTCGACGAGCCGGGCCTGAACCGCGTGATCCGCGCCGGCTACAAGCTGCTCGGTCTGCAAACCTATTTCACCGCCGGCGTGAAAGAAGTGCGGGCCTGGACGGTGAAGATCGGCGCGACTGCGCCGCAGGCGGCCGGTGTGATCCATACCGACTTCGAAAAGGGCTTCATCCGCGCCGAGACCACGAGTTTTGACGATTTTATCGCCTGCAAGGGCGAGCAGGGCGCGAAAGAGGCCGGCAAACTGCGCCTCGAGGGCAAGGACTACATCGTGCAGGATGGCGACATCATGCACTTCCGATTCAACGTGTAATCAAGGGGTTAGCCCGGCTGGACAAGAACGGCCGCAGTCCTTACAATGCGCAACCTCGCGTGACTGATGATCTTAAGTGAGAGGGGTCTTGCTTCCACGGTCACGCCCTCCAATGGCTATGTAGCTCAGCTGGTTAGAGCACGGCACTCATAATGCCGGGGTCGGTGGTTCAAGTCCACCCATAGCCACCATATTCCCTTTTCCTATCTACCATGCCGATCACTTATTAATGATCGCTGTCTTTGCAGTTTGTTTTCGATGGTTGCAGATTATCTTTGTACGAATACTATTCTGAATCAGTCAGGCACCAGCCTTGTGGCAAGTTACACAATATACATGCCTGACTGCAGCAAGACCTGGTTTACAAGCCGGGCGCTGACTGTCCGGCACACCAGAAAGCCCAGGATTATGAGTTGTCCTAGTTGTTCTATTTTCACTACGCTTGTTAAAAGCTCGCTGCACAGTTCCCGTGCAGGAGGCTGTGTAATTGCACTATAACGAGCACCCCCTGTTTCTTCACTTCGAGCTTGCCTCGATTTATGCCAGCCATACAAATCACACAGATATTAAGTAGTTACCAATCGTTATAGCCGTAGCGCTGTCATTTGGCACACCGTATGCAACATACAGATCAACATGCAAGGTCATGTTATGACAAGTTCACACATTTTGGTTGCGAAGTATACGGGAGACAACGTAATGAACGGGAAACTAGTGGTTGGAAGTGCCTTGCTATTGGGGATGACCTCTCTAGCCAGCGCAGAAACAATACGAATCGCCGTCGGACACCAGAGCAAATGTACCGATACCTATTCAGCGGGCATTATCGTCAAGGAACTGAAACTCGTTGACAAGTTCCTGCCCAGGACAGGCAAGTACAAGGATGTCGAGTTTGTCTATGACTGGAAGGATTACTCTTCCGGTTCACCAATAACGAACCAGATGCTGGCGAACAAGCTGGATTTTGGTGTGATGGGTGATTACCCCTTGATCGTTAACGGTGCCAAGTTCCAGGCGACCAACAGCCTCGAAACACTTTATGTTGCGGGTACGGGTTACAACGTCAAGGGTTCAGGGAACGCGATCGTGGTGCCTGTGAACTCAGATGTCTACAGTTTTGCAGATCTCGAAGGTAAGGC
>JASFME010000177.1:0-4885 GCA_050117725.1 Granulosicoccaceae bacterium
CGAGGTGAGTAACAGGTCATTCAGCATTTCGTCGTTGAATGTCACAAGCATGGTGATGACTCCTGTATGCAGCGGGTTACGTTTTTACTGTTACAACAACCGTGCCAGATCTGCCGGACTCCCCGGCTTCACTCCGTAACTTATTGTTTTAAGGTATAAGTTTCTGCGGTAATAATAAGAAGAGAGTCAGGGACGGCCCGAAGCTGCTGCACCAACACAGTACGGTTCAGTACAAATGACCGGGCAGCAGGTTCAAAACAGGGCGTGTGTCAGAAACTGAACATAAAGTACATACCGCCCCAGACATGGCTGCGATCAGCGTGGCCGACATCCAGTTCGGCGGATTTGGCATTCACGGCGAAAGTTATCTCGACCGGCTTCCAGCCAAGTGTCAGCCCCAACCCGGCGTGATGTACGAGCTGGTTCAGCTCATCGTTGTTAAACGTGACCTCGCTGTCGCGAAATTGTCCCTGTAACAGTGCGTCATAGGCCACGGCAGTGGCGTTATAGGCGAGCCAGACATAGTACTCGCTGTGAGGTTGCGCGGGCAGGAAGTTGCCACGGTTGATCGGGTCCCAGGGCAGGCTCCAGAATGCACTGCGCAATTTGCCGACACGCAGGGCAAGCCCGGCGCCGGCATTGGTCTGGTAGCCAAGGTTCAGGTGTGCCGATCCGGACAGGTCCCAGCTACCCTCGGCGTGTGCCAGCAGTTGCGAATACGACAGGCGTACGCGGAACGTCGGTTCACCACCGTCGGAGATCTGGTGCCGCCAGCCACGCGGATCGACCGGTTCATCATCATCCGTCGCATCTCGCCACCACTGGTGCAGAGCTTGTTGCACCTCCCGAGAGACAGCCGTACCGAGCAGGCCGGCACGCATTTCGATACCGATGGCCCGGCGCTGATCAGCCTGTACGCGTTTGTTGGCGAAATAGAGCAGCGAGGAGTAGGGGCGGTCATCACGGATCGGCGTGCGGCGCGCGAGGTCATCCGGCGTATAACTGATCGAACCGAGCATGATGCTGCGCCGCGTGGTGCGCCGGGCATGGTGCATGTCGAGCGTGTCGCCGAGCCAGCCAGCCAGTTTGTCCATCGGGTAGAGCAATTTATGCTGTTCCTCGAAAAACTCGACGGCCACACCCGTGGTGTAGTCGCGGTCCTCGTTGAACAGGGGGGTGAGCAGGTCCTGATCGAGGTACAGGCCGATACCGCGTTGTGCACCGGCCTGAAGTGGCAGGGTGGCAAGCAGCAGCATGCAAATCAGGAACGGGCGCAGAAGTAGCATGGTTTCTTCATGAACGTGTTCGGAACCGGCCTCGATCATACGTGAATGAGCGGATCAGAGCGATTCGCGGCGAAATATGCGATAATGCCTTGATTAAGTCAGCACTAACCCAAATATATCAGGATATATCCCGGGGACAGATCCTCCCACGCAGCATTCAGGAACAGAATTTTGATTACGACCGCGAATATCACTATGCAATTCGGGGCCAAGCCCCTTTTTGAAAATATTTCCGTGAAGTTTGGTGAGGGCAACCGTTACGGCCTGATTGGCGCCAACGGTTGCGGCAAGTCGACCTTTATGAAGATCCTCTCCGGCGAGCTGGAGCCCAGTTCCGGCACGGTCGGCTATGATCCGAATGAGCGCATCGGTATCCTGCGTCAGGACCAGTTCGCCTTCGAAGAGTATTCGGTCATCGACACAGTCATCATGGGCCATGCCGAGCTGTGGCAGGTCAAGCAGGAACGCGACCGGATCTACTCATTGCCGGAAATGAGCGATGAAGACGGCATGAAAGTTGCCGAACTCGAGGTCGAATTCGCGGAACTTGATGGTTACACGGCCGAATCGCGCGCCGGTGAATTGTTGCTCGGCCTGGATATCCCGATTGAACAGCATACCGGCCCGATGAGTGCCATTGCGCCGGGCTGGAAACTGCGTGTCCTGCTCGCCCAGGCGTTGTTTGCCGACCCGGATATCATGCTGCTCGACGAACCCACCAACAACCTCGATATCAATACGATTCGCTGGCTGGAAAGTGTGCTCAACGAGCGCAACAGCACCATGATAATCATCTCGCATGATCGCCACTTCCTGAACAGTGTCTGCACGCACATGGCCGACCTCGACTACGGCGAACTGCGTATCTACCCGGGCAATTATGACGAATATATGCTGGCCTCGAGCCAGGCACGGGAACGCCAGCTTGCCAACAATGCGAAGAAAAAGGCACAGATCGCCGACCTGCAGCAATTCGTCGCACGTTTCTCGGCGAATGCCTCGAAGGCCCGCCAGGCCACGGCGCGTCAGAAGCAGATCGAAAAGATCAAACTTGATGATGTGAAGCCGTCCAGCCGTGTGAACCCGTTCATCCGTTTCGAACAGGACAAGAAATTGCACCGCCTCGCTGCCGAAATCGAAGGACTGGCCAATGGTTATGACGACGGCATGCTGTTCAATGATTTTAATATGATGATCGAGGCCGGTGAACGCATTGCCGTGATCGGTCCCAACGGTATTGGCAAGACCACCCTGCTGAAGACCCTGGTCGGTAACCTGCCGGCGAAGCAGGGTGAGGTCAAATGGGCAGAGAATGCCATGGTCGGTTATTTCGCCCAGGATCATGCCGAGGACTTTGCCGAAGATACCTCGCTGTTCGAGTGGATGGATCAGTGGCGCCCCAAGGGTGAAGATGAACAGATCACGCGCGGTACACTCGGCAAGCTGCTGTTCTCGCGCGACGAGGTCGATAAATCCGTCAAGGTGATCTCGGGTGGTGAGCAGGGCCGCATGTTGTTCGGCAAGCTCATGTTGCAAAGTAACAATGTGCTGGTCATGGACGAGCCGACCAACCACCTCGACATGGAATCGATTGAATCACTGAATATCGCGCTGGAGCAATTCCCCGGCACACTTGTGTTTGTCAGCCATGACCGCGAGTTTGTCTCCTCACTGGCGACCCGCATTATCGAAATGAAGCCGGATGGCATCGTAGATTACATGGGGTCATACGACGAGTACCTGGGCAGCCTGGGCATTGTGTAACACGGCTATTTCCCCGCAATATGCCTCATGCAGCAGGCGGATGAGAGGAAATAACCGCGTCAGGTCGTGACGATCACGCGCACGGCATCAAGGCGCGGTGCGAGCTTGTTGATGAGTGTATCAATGGCCTTGCGCTGCGCCACAAACCAGTCGATTTCGTCTGCCCGTACATTCGGGTTGTGCTGACGCAGTGCTTGCAGGCGTTCAATTTCACTACTCAGGGTATGTGTGGCACGCTGATGGGCCTGTTCGAGAATAGCGGTTGCCTGTTGCGAGGCGAGCTGTTCTGCAGCATCGATCATCTTGTGTAGCGCACCACGGTAGGTCTTGACGATGGTGGCGGCAGTTTCGCCGTCGACATCCTCGCGTGACTGCGCGACATTTTCTGCCGGCACGAGTACGCCGAGATCGTTACCCTGGCCATCGACAATGATGCGCACCAGAGTCGGTGGCAGATAACGGGTTGCGTGCAGCTCGCCATATGCGGCCGGTTCGAGCAGGAACAGGCATTCGGCGAGCAAGGCGCCGGCGCGAATCCCGGGCAGTTTGGCCGAACACAGTGCGCTGTTGCCCAGTTCACTGCTGGTGAGAATCTCCATGAGACCCCGCACCGAAGGGTGTTCCCAGCTCAAAAACTGTATGTCTTCATTGGCCAGCGCCGTGTCGCGATCCCGGGTCACCGTCAGGCCTTCCTCGCTCAGTCCCGGGAAGCAGCCTTCCTGCATCGTATCGGCCGGGGTCAGCACGAGGCTGTTGGCCGAGTGCAATTCGGTGTCGATGCCAAAGCAATCGAACGCATTGTCGAGAAAGTCGCCCAACACGGGGTCGGCATCCTCGGCCTGTGCGCGCTGTTGCAGCTTGTCGGCAATCGCCGGTCGACAGGAGTTGTATTCGAGCAGCCGGTCGCGACCATTCTGCAAGGCAGCATTGAGCAGTTCGTGTTGTTGGCGCGTGCCTTCGAGCAGTTCCTCGAACGGCAGTTGCGGTTGTTGCAGGGCTTGCAGCAAGCTGCCTTCAAGTTGCTGGTAAACGTTGTAACCGGCCGGGCAGGGATGGGCAAAGGCCGACAGGCCTTCGTTATACCAGCGCGCCATGACCTGTTGCGCACTGCCTTCGAGGCAGGGCACGTGGATCCGGATGGTGTGCGTCTGGCCAATCCGGTCGAGGCGGCCAATGCGTTGCTCGAGCAGGTCCGGGTTCAGCGGCAGGTCGAACATAACCAGGTGATGGGCAAACTGGAAGTTGCGGCCTTCACTGCCAATCTCGGAACACAGTAACACCGGGCTGCCATATTCGGGATCGGCAAACCAGGCGGCGGCGCGATCGCGCTCGATGAGGCTCAGGCCCTCGTGGAAGATCGCCGCGTGCAGGCCGGCGCGCGTGCGCAGTGCCGCGGCCAGTTCGAGTACGGTATCGGCTTGCGAGGCAATGACGAGCACCTTGTGGCCGCGCAGGCTGCGCAAGTGCGCGATGAGCCAGTCGACCCGAGGATCAAACTCCGTCCAGTCAGGCTGGTTGTAATGGCGTTCCGGGGACAGGCTGCTGCGACACCTTGCATTGTTATAGGCGGCAGGTAGTGGCAAGGGGTACAACTGTACCTCACGTGGCGGAAAGCCCTTGACCGCGGCACGCGTGTTGCGGAACAGCACGCGCCCGGTGCCATGCCGATCCAGCAGGTGTTCAATCAGATCGTGGCGGGCCTGTTCCTTATCCGTGACACCGCTTGCAGGATCGTTAAGCAACTCGAGCAGGTGTTGCTGATCCTGTTCGCGCAGCGGGCCGAGCAGGGTATAACGCATACTGTCCGTAAGCGGGGCATGCTTGATCAACGCCTC
>JASFME010000178.1:0-4875 GCA_050117725.1 Granulosicoccaceae bacterium
GCTTCATACGTGAGCGTGCCGGAACGCGACACGATACCGATCTTGCCGGGCTGGTGGATGAAACCGGGCATGATGCCGATCTTGCATTCGCCCGGCGTGATAATGCCCGGGCAATTCGGGCCAATCAGGCGGGCATCATAATATGCCAGTGCAGCCTTGACCTTGAGCATATCGAGCACCGGGATACCCTCGGTAATACAGGCAATCACTTCGATACCCGCATCGGCGGCCTCGAGGATGGCATCGGCGGCAAATGACGCCGGCACGTAAATCATGGTCGCGTTCGCGCCGGTCTCGCGTACCGCCTCCCGTACCGTGTTGAATACCGGCCGTTCGAGGTGCGTCTGGCCGCCCTTGCCCGGCGTCACACCGCCGACCAGTTGCGTGCCATAGGCAATCGCCTGCTCGGCATGGAAGCTGCCCTGCTTGCCGGTAAAACCCTGCACGATGACCTTCGTCTGCTTGTTGACGAGGATACTCATGCCGTCCCCCCCGCAGCGGCGACTGCCTTTGTCGCCGCATCATCCAGGCCCGTGGCGGAGATGATCGCCAGGCCGCTTTCCTCGAGCAGGCGGCGGCCCTGCTCGACATTCGTGCCCTCGAGGCGCACCACGACCGGGATGTCGATGCCGACTTCGCGCACCGCGGCAATCACGCCTTCGGCGATCAGGTCGCAGCGCACGATGCCACCGAAAATATTGACGAGAATGGCCCGCACCTTCTCCTCCGACAGGATCAGCTTGAAGGCCTCGGCGACCTTCTCGGCATTCGTGCCACCACCGACATCGAGGAAGTTGGCCGGCTCGCCGCCGTGCAGCTTGATAATGTCCATGGTCGCCATCGCCAGTCCGGCACCGTTGACCATGCAGGCAATATTGCCGTCGAGGCTGATGTAGTTCAGACCAAACTGTGCGGCGTGGTGCTCCTTTGCATCTTCCTGGCTCGCGTCACGCAATGAGGTGATATCGGCATGCCGGTACAACGCGTTGTCATCGAAGTTAATCTTCGCATCGAGCGCCATGAGCGCATTGTCGGCCGTGACGATCAGCGGGTTGATCTCGACGAGGCTTGCATCCTTGTCGCAGAACAGGCGGTACAGGCCGTGCATAATCCGGCCGAGCTCCTTGATCTGCTCGCCGGTCAGGCCGAGGCCGAAACCAAGTTCGCGGACCTGGTAACCCTGCAGACCGGCGACCGGGTCAATCGTCACGGTCAGGATCTTGTCGGGTGTCTCGGCGGCGACGGTTTCGATATCCATACCACCCTCGGTCGAGGCCATCATGATGATGCGCTTGCACGCGCGATCGACGAGCATGCCGAAATACAGCTCGCGGCTGATCTGGCTGGTCTGTTCAATCAGCAGGGTCTCGACGGGCTGGCCCGCGGCATCAGTCTGGTGGGTGACGAGGCGGGTGCCCAGCATCTCGTTGCAGAACTGCTCTACCTCTTGCAGGCTGGCAGCACGCTTCACGCCGCCGGCCTTGCCACGCCCGCCGGCGTGAACCTGGGCCTTGACCATCCAGCCGTCAGGGCCGAGTTCACGTGCCACGGCAACGGCCTCGGCAACGGTGATGGCCGGCGCGCCATTCGGGACGGCAATGCCGTAGTCACGGAACAGTTGCTTGGCCTGAAATTCGTGGATATTCATTTTTGTCGTTTACCCGTTCAACTGGTCGCATATTCTGGAGGAAATGGCCTTTATACGCAAAGCGCGCTACCATGCCGGGCCAGTCAACCAGTCCCTGTTTGCCATGAACCTGCTAAGACTTCTCATCATTGCCCTTGCCGTGTGGATCATTATCACTCTGTTCCGCAGCGCCCGTAACCGCAAACAGGTCAGCGACAAGCGCCCTGCGAACAAGGTGGAAAACATGGTCAGCTGCGCACAGTGTGGACTGCACCTGCCGGAAAAAGACGCGATTCGCGACGGCGATCACTTTTTCTGCAGCGAGGAACACCGTAACGATTTCCAGGCTTGATGCCTCTCACTCCCCGCCCGGTACGCTAGACTAGGGATATGCCGATATCGACCATCACAACGGCCAGCCCGCGCCCGAATCATGATAACTGGCGGGTATTGCATTTTCTGAACCTGTATCGCATGACCCTCGCGGGTCTGTTCCTGGTGCTGGCAATCACCGGCAGTAAATTACCCGTGCTCGGCAGCAGCTACCCGAATCTGTTTGTCACCGTCAGCGCCGTGTATCTTGTTGCCAGCATCGTGTTCAGCTTTGCGATCAAGCAACGCTGGCTGGCTCTGCCTTTCCAGCTCTATAGCGAAATTGGCACCGATATTGTCGCCACCACCTTGTTAATGCATGCCAGTGGCGGCATCGGCTCGGGGCTGGGCATGTTGCTGTTGATCAGTGTCGGGTCTGGCAGTCTCATCACCAGCCGGCAATTCGCCGTGCTGTTCGCCAGTCTGGCCTCGATCGCGTTGCTGGGCGAACAGGTGTATACCAGCGTCTACCTGCAGGGGGCAGACAACTACACGCATGCCGGCATTCTCGGCACGACCCTGTTTGCCGGTGCACTGCTGGCGAATTCCCTGGCCAAGCGGCTGATCGAAAGTGAAGCGCTGGTGGCCAAGCAAAGTGTCGACGTCGCCAACCTCGAACAACTGAATGAGTACATTATCCAGCATATGCAGACCGGGATTGTCGTGGTTGATGTCGACAATCATATCCGTCTCATGAACGAGTCGGCCTGGATGATGCTGGACATGCCGGCGGCACACAGCGGCCGTGCCCTGCATGATGTCTCGGCTGATCTGCATGCACGGCTGCAGGAATGGCGCGACAACCATGCAATTTCGGCAGACAAATTTCGCTCTTCGGCCACCTCCCCGTTTATTCAGCCACGCTTTGCGCGGCTTGGCGAGACGCCGGACAGCGCCGTGCTGATCTTTCTCGAAGACATGTCGGCCACCGCACAACAGGCGCAACAGCTCAAACTCGCCTCGCTCGGTCAGCTCACCGCCAGCATCGCCCACGAGATCCGTAACCCGCTCGGCGCGATCAGCCATGCCAGCCAGTTATTGCATGAATCACCCGACCTGCAGCAGGCCGACCGGCGCCTGACCCAGATCGTGCTCGATCACAGCCTGCGCATGAATACGATTATCGAAAATGTGATGCAGTTGAGTCGCCGCGATCGCGCTGAACCGGTACTGTTCGACCTGCCCAGCTGGCTCGACGAGTTTCATCATGAATACCTGCGCAGTAAACAGGTTGATGCCGATGATCTGGTCGTGCAACGCGGTGATACCGACGTCCCGGTGCGCATGGATCCCAGTCAATTACACCAGGTCGTCACCAACCTCGTGAACAATGGCCTGCGCCATAGTGCGGCTTACCCGGGGACACCGAAGGTTGAACTGCGCGCCGGCCAGATCAGTGATACCCACGCGCCCTATCTCGAAGTCGTTGATCACGGCCCCGGCATCAGTGAGACACAGCGCGAACATATCTTCGAACCGTTTTATACTACCGAGAGCAGGGGCACCGGCCTCGGGCTTTACATCAGTCGCGAGCTTTGTGAAGGTAACCAGGCGCGACTTGACTATATCCCGGTTGCGGAAGGAGGATGCTTCCGCATTACCTTTGCCGACCCGAGAAGAAAACAAACCGGCACGATTTGAACATGGAACGCTATCTCGCACTCATTGTCGACGACGAACCGGACATCCTCGAGCTGTTGTCCCTGACGCTCGAACGCATGGATATCGACAGTCGCCGCGCCACGGACCTGGCGCAGGCCCGGCAACTGCTCGGTCAGGAATCCTTCGACCTGTGCCTGACCGACATGCGGCTGCCGGACGGTGACGGCATCGAGCTGGTCCGCCACATCAGCGAGCACTACCCGAACACACCGGTCGCCGTGATCACCGCGCACGGCAACATGGAACTTGCGGTCGAGGCACTCAAGGCCGGCGCCTTCGATTTTGTCTCCAAACCCGTTAATCTCGGCCGCTTGCGGCAACTCGTCAATGCCGCCCTGAAGCTGTCGGCGAAAACACCACACCCGGCCCCGACACCCGGCAGCGATGACGTTGATAACCCGCTGCTCGGCGACTCGGCCATCATGCAGCGCATGCGCGCCACCATCAGGAAACTCGCCCGCAGCCAGGCACCCGTCTACATCAGCGGCGAGTCCGGCAGTGGCAAGGAACTGGTCGCACGCATGATCCACGCCCTTGGGCCACGTGCCGACAAACCCTTCATACCGGTCAACTGTGGCGCGATCCCGCCGGAACTCATGGAAAGCGAATTTTTCGGCCACAAGAAAGGCAGTTTTACCGGCGCTGTGGCCGACAAGACCGGCCTGTTCCAGGCGGCGGATGGCGGCACGCTGTTCCTCGACGAGGTCGCCGAACTGCCCTTCCCCATGCAGGTCAAGTTGCTGCGCGCGATCCAGGAAAAATCGGTGCGCCCCATCGGTGAACACAGCGAGCAACCTGTTGATGTACGTATCCTCAGCGCCACGCACAAGAACCTGACCACGCTGGTCGCCGATGGCGAGTTTCGCCAGGACCTGTTCTACCGCATCAATGTCATTGAACTGGCCGTGCCGCCGCTGCGCGAACGCCCCGAAGACATCGCGCAACTCGCCGACCACATCCTCGACAAACTGGACGGCCAGAAACATCCACAGCTGAGCAAACAGGCACTCGAGGCCTTGCAGGGCTACGCCTTCCCCGGCAACGTGCGCGAACTGGAAAACATCCTGGAGCGCGCCATGACCCTGTGCGAGGCAGACACGATCGATAGCGCTGACCTGCAACTGCCGCAAAACCGGCATGGCGAAACACCGCCCTCCCCGCCGGGCATTGCCATCGAACCTCCCCCGCATAACGACATGCCACTCGAGGACTAT
>JASFME010000179.1:0-4822 GCA_050117725.1 Granulosicoccaceae bacterium
CCTTAATTTATTGCCCCCGGCCTATACTTTGAAAACCCTCGAGGGCAGGACACTCGGCGCCAACCTGCGACTCCACCTGGATCGTTGCCTGACCTGCCGATCCTGCGAAACGAGTTGTCCACAGGATGTGCACTACGGGCGCCTGCTCGATATCGGCAGGGAACTCGTCGAAAAGGAAGCGCCGCGCCCGCTCAAGGAAAAAATCGCGCGCCGCATGTTGCGTGCTGTTATTGCAAACCGCTACCGGTTCACGGCATTGCTGCGTGCCGGGCAGGCGCTGCGCCGCTTCCTGCCGGCCGAGGTGCGCGCCAGGATCCCGGCACGGCGCAAGGCCGGCGACTGGCCCGCCCGCGCACATGCCCGCAGCATGGTGATCTGGCAGGGTTGTGTGCAACCGGCACTGGCGCCGGACATCAATGCCGCGGCAGCACGCGTCCTGGATCGCTTCGGCATCCGGCTGATTCCCGCCAGCGACGGCTGCTGCGGGGCCTTGAGCCAGCATATGGCCGAGACGGATGAGGCGCGCGCCCACATGCGCAAGAACATCGATGCCTTGTGGCCACATATCGAGGCCGGCGCCGAGGCCATCGTCCTCACTGCCAGTGGTTGCGGCACGCAGTTTCGCGACTACGGCCAGCTGTTGCATGACGATCCCCAGTACCGCGACAAGGCCAGGCATGTCTCGGAACTGGCGCGGGACATCGCCGAGGTCGTCGCCGAAGAATGGAAAGAAGCCCCGCTTTATGAGTTACCCGCGCCGCAACGCGTGCGACGCATCGCCTTTCAGTCGTCCTGTAGCTTGCAGCATGGGGAAAAGCTCAACGGCGTAGTCGAGAAACTGCTCAAGCGCGCCGGATTCAGGCTGGTCCCTGTGCAATACCCGTTCATGTGTTGCGGTGCGGCGGGCACATATTCGATCCTGCAACGGGAACTGTCGGAATCGTTGCGGGCGCGCAAGCTGGAAACCCTGCTGGCAAGCCGTCCGGAGGCCATTGCGACGGCCAATATCGGTTGTCTGACACACCTGGCGGCTGCCTCACCGGTGCCGGTCAGCCACTGGATCGAATTACTGGATGAAAGATTTTCAACTGCAGATTTATCCTGAACCGCCAATGCTAAATAGCGTGGGGATGCAGGACTCGACAGCAGGAACATGGCGGATTGTAAGCGTTCCACATAGCAGAAGACTCGGGGCACATGAATTCCCCGGCCCGATGGTTGACAGGGTGTTGATTAAACCCTAACCGAATTCGTCTTCCCGGAATCGCCGCTGGATGTCCTCGACGGCTTCACGGTTGTCCATGAGCGCCTGCACACAATCGGTATCGAGTTTTTCACCGGCGAGTTTTTGCAGCATGGCAAAGGCCTGATCGTTACTCCAGGCTTCCTTGTAGGGGCGTTTACTGGTCAGCGCATCGAACACATCGGCGACGGCAACGATGCGCGCTTCGAGCGGGATATTGCCGTCCGACAAGTGGTCCGGGTAACCGCTGCCATTTACCGCCTCGTGATGGAACTCGGCGATATTACGCAGGATATCGACGTTTTCGATCGACTCCAGCCCGAAGTTATTGACAATCTCGTCGATCATCTCGCGGCCAACGCGCGAGTGGGTCTGCATGATGCGCGTCTCCTCTTCCGTCAGCGCACCTTTTTTCAACAGGATATCGTCGGGGATCGCGACCTTGCCGATATCATGCAGCGGCGCGAACATAAACACATGTTCGATATAGATATCATCGAGTTCATGATCATTGGCCAGGTGCGTTGCGATCATCCGGCTGTATCGTGACATGCGGTCGATGTGGCTACCGGTTTCGGGGTCACGCACGTGCACAATGTTGCCGGCGGTTTTTACCGCGGCGGTCAGGGTGTGCACGCTGTTGAGCTCACTGATGACCATGAGGGCAATCATGTGCCCGAAGACATCGATTTCACGCAGGGTGAGCTCGGTAAATACATCCGGTGTATCGGAATTGAAAAACAGGAAGCCGAAAAATACACCGTTGTTATACATCGGCATCGTGTAGCTGGCGGCATAACCGTGCCGACCGATGCGCCGGGTATGTTCGTGACTGCCGTCTTCAAACGTCACCATGTTATTGACGACACGCGGCCGGTTTTGCTCGATAATTTTCTTTAATGATGGCGCTTCATCGAGCAGGGTCTGGTAATGGGCCAACGGGTCGCCGTTGCCGCTTGAATGCATATAGGTCTTGAGGACACTGGTTTCCGGGTCGTACAACGTCAGCGAGATACGCTGGATAAACGGGAAGCGCTGTTTCACCACCTCATGGGCAGTGATCAGTTTTTCCCGCAGCGGTTTGTGTTCATTGAGCGCGTTCAGGACATCATTGTGCTGGTAATGCGGGGTCTCGGTCATGCAGGGCTCGCTTGGTTCGCTGGTGACAACAACCATTATTTATATAGAGTTAATGGTGGATATTCAATAAAATGCATGGCGATGTTTTATCTACTGTGATGTCAGAAGGTTAGGATTGTATGGATCCGGTCACACAGGGCTTTCTCGGGGCGGCGCTGGCGCAATCGGGCGCCCGGCACAAGGAAACACGGCTGGCCACGGGGATCGGTTTTGGCGCGGGCCTGATCGCCGATGCCGACGTCCTGATCCGTTCCTCGCAGGACAGCCTGCTCAGTATCGAATTCCACCGCCATTTCACGCACTCGCTTTTTTTTGTGCCGTTCGGCGGTCTGATCGCGGCATTGATCCTGTGGCCGTTTCTGCGCAAGCGCATCGGCTTTGCCCGCCTGTACCTGTTCAGCCTGCTCGGCTACAGCCTGAGCGGCTTCATCGATGCCTGCACGAGTTACGGCACGCACCTGTTCTGGCCGCTGTCGAATGAACGGGTCGCCTTTCACCTGATCGCGATCGTCGATCCGCTGTTTACCGTGCCGCTGATCATCGCGGTGCTGATCGCCTGGCGCCGGCGGCTGGCGCGTGCCGCGCACATTGGCCTGGTCTATTGTGCGCTCTATCTCACGTTCGGTTTCGTGCAACTCGAACGCGCCACGGCGGTGATTGAAACGGTTGCCGCCGAACGTGGTCACCAGCCCGAAATGCTCATGGTCAAACCGACCTTCGGCAACCTGCTACTGTGGCGCACCATCTACCGGCATGACGATACCTGGCAGGTCGATGCGGTCCGGGTCGGGCTGGCTGCGCATACCTACGCGGGTGAGTCGGTCGGCGTGTTTGAAATCGAGCGCAATGCGCCGCAGCTGGCGAAGGACTCGACCCTGTACCGCGACATCGAGCGATTCAGCTTCTTCTCACAGGGTTACATCGCCGTGCACCCGCAACGCCCGGATGTGCTCATTGATGTGCGCTACTCGCCCGTCCCGACCAGTGTGTCACCGCTGTGGGGCATCGAGATGAACTGGTCTGAGCCGGCACAACATGCGCGTTTCGGGGTGTACCGCAAGTTTGATGCGGCGAACCGGCAACGTTTTTACGACATGGTGCTGGGGGAAAAATAGTTGGCAGTCGTAGGTCGGTACAGGAACAGGATGACGTGTACCGACAATGGCATGTCGGATGACACCCGTTATCGCTCGTTAATCCGACCTACTGGAAAGGAAAGCTGGCCTTGTGTATTGATGCTTAGTGTTTGTCCGGCAGGACCGGGCGGCCGAAGTAGTGACCCTGCCCCCAGTTCACGCCGAGTTCACGCAGGATCTCGACAGTGGCCTCGTCCTGGACAAACTCGGCAATCGTGGTCATGCCCAGGTCACTGGCGATATTCTGGATGCCATGGATGATGGCGCGTACCTTGCTGTCCGTGGTGAGGCGCTGCACGAGGGTTCCCTCTATCTTGAGAAACGAGATCGGCAGATCAGAGAGGTAATGCAGCGACGAATAGCCGCTGCCGAAGTCATCCACGGCAAGGCGCAGGCCAAAATCGAGAAACGGTTCGAGGATGCGTTTCGCCTCTTTCGTGTCGCTCAACAACTGCTGTTCGGTGATCTCGATGACGAGCGGTTTGTCCGTGCCGATGCGATCACCGCAGGCGGTACATTGCGCCATGGCCGTCGTAAAAATATCCTCGATGAGCGCCGGGTGGCGTAACAGGTCGGCGGAGATATTGACGAAGTGCGGGATCGGCGGCCGGCCGGCCTGTACATCCTGGCTGCAATGCATGATGGTCTGCTTGATAACCGCGTGATCGACCTTGTGCACGATCTGCAGGTGCAGTGCGGCCTCGATAAACTTGTCGGCCTCGAGATAACCGTCATTCTCGATGTGCAGCCGGGCCAGCGCCTCTTCCGCGACGCGCTCACCGCTTTGCAGGTCGACGATCGGCTGGAACATAGGCACGACGTTGTCCGAGGCAATTGCCTGATCGAGCTGCCGGGCAATGGTCAGTATCGAGCCTTGCTGTTTCAGACTGCTGTGCACGCGGTTACGGCCGCTACGCTTGGCCTCGTACAGCATCGCATCGGCGGCGCGCAGCACCTCGCCCGGCGTTTCGCCATCGTAGGGATAATTACTCACACCGATACTTGTGGTCGTATTGAGGTGTTGCTTGTTAACCTGGATAGTGCGCTTGTCAATCATATCGCGCATGCGCTCGGCGATGTCCACGGCAACACCCAGATCGGTGTTCGGCAGGATGCACAGAAATTCTTCACCCCCCCAGCGGCCGAGGTTGTCCTGCGGCCGTAGTGACTCGTACATGAGCCGTGCCAGTTTTTGCAGCAGTACATCGCCGGCGGCATGCCCGTAGTTATCGTTGATCAGCTTGAAGCGATCCAGGTCAAACATCAGGATCGAGTAGGTGTCGTTGTGCGCTGACAAGCGGTT
>JASFME010000180.1:0-4782 GCA_050117725.1 Granulosicoccaceae bacterium
TGTTGAATCATGCCCAGGCCCACCTGTATGAATACCTGCTGCTCGCACTGCTGGTTGGCGCGGTTGCGGTTACAGTGCGCCATTTTTTGAAAAGGCGCGTATAAACGAAAAAAGGCCCGCAAAAGCGGACCTTGTTTCCGTTATATGGCGTCCCCTGGGGGAGGCCACTTCACCTCAGAACCGCCTTCGGCGTTTTATCAGGTACTCCCTGAACTCGCACGCTCGTTCTGGTCGCGCCGTCCATGCGCTCCGCGGCACTCATACTTCCCTGTATTTCGTCGCCCCTACGGGGTTCGACAACCATTTTGTATACCCCTGAAACGAAAAAAGGCCCGCAAAAGCGGACCTTGTTTCCGTTATATGGCGTCCCCTAGGGGAGTCGAACCCCTGTCGCCGCCGTGAAAGGGCGGTGTCCTAGGCCTCTAGACGAAGGGGACAGAAAAAACCAGGCTATAACATACCTGTTTAATTCTGGTGGAGCTAGGCGGGATCGAACCGCCGACCTCTTGCATGCCATGCAAGCGCTCTCCCAGCTGAGCTATAGCCCCGCAAACGAGGCGCGCAGTCTACGGAAGCGGCCCATTCATGTCAATATTATTTAATCGAAAAATTTCTGCTTGTCAGTCAAAATCAATGCCTTACCCTTTCCGGCTATGATACTTTAAAAATCAACATGAATAGCGACAACCCGATCATCCGGGCCCTGCAAAACCCGTCCCTCTACGACCACGAAATACAGGAATTTCAGGTGGTGGAGACCCATATTTCCTGGGTGCTGCTGACCGGGCCGTATGCCTACAAGATCAAGAAACCTGTCGATCTCGGCTTCCTGGATTTCTCCAGCCTGGCGCGGCGCCAGCATTTCTGCGAGGAGGAAATCCGCCTGAACAGCCGTCTGGCACCGGCGATTTACCTCGAGGTCGTGCCCATTTACGGTACGGCGTCACAGCCCAGCCTCAGGCCAACAGGCGAGGTCATCGAGTATGCAGTGAAGATGCGGCAGTTTCCGCAACCGGCGCAGCTTGACCGGGTGCTGCAAAGAGGCGAACTCAACACCGGGCATATCGAGCAGCTCGCGGAAACGGTGGCCCGTTTCCATCAAGACATCGCCGTGGCGGACAGCGACTCACCGTTTGGCACACCTGACAGGATCATGGCGCCGTGCCTGGAAAACTTTGACCAGATCGAGGCGCGCATTGGCGACCCGGACGACCGCCAGCGCCTCGAGGCACTGCGCCTGTGGACGCAACGGCAATCAGAGCGACTGCAGGACACCATGGTGGCACGCAAGGCCGGCGGCTTCATCCGTGAGTGCCACGGCGATTTGCACCTGCGCAATATCGCCCTGCTGGATGACACGCCACAGGTATTTGACTGCATCGAATTCAATGATGATTTCCGCTGGATCGATGTCATGAGCGAGATCGCCTTCACCATGATGGACCTGGAAGACCGCCGGCGCCGTGACTTTGCCTGGGCTTTCCTGAATCACTACCTGGAACTGACCGGCGACTACGCCGGCCTGGCCCTGCTGCGCTATTTCCTTGTCTACCGGGCCATGGTGCGGGCCAAGGTCGATTGTATCCGCGCCAGCCAGCAAGGCCTCGGTGATCATGAGAAACAGGACAACCTCGCCGAGTACCGCTCCTATATCACGCTGGCCGAGGCTTATACGCACGAGCGGCAGCCTGTGCTGTTTATCAACCATGGCCTGTCCGGTTCGGGCAAGACCTACTTCAGCCAGGCCATCCTCGAACATTTGCCGGCCGTGCGTATTCGCTCGGATATCGAACGCAAGCGCCTGTTCGGGCTCGAGGCCACCGCGAGAACGGCGTCCGGGATCGAGGGCGGTATCTACAGCCGTGATGCCTCCGTGCGTACTTACGAACGTTTGCGGGAACTGGCCGGCACGATCATCGGCGCCGGTTACCCGGTCCTTGTCGATGCCACGTTCCTGAAGCGCGCCCGGCGACAGTTGTTCGCGGCGCAGGCCGAACTGCTCGGGGTGCGCTTCGTCATACTCGAATTTACCGCACCGGAGGCTGTTCTCAGGCAGCGCATTGTCGAGCGGGCAGCGCGTAACCATGACGCCTCGGAAGCCGACCTTGCGGTGCTGGAACACCAGTTACAAAGCGCGGAGGCACTCACGCCCGACGAGCGACGCCATACCATAACAATAGACACGCTGATCCCGCTGGAAGCGGAGGATTTCCGGCGCCGACTGGCACAACATCTGGCCATCAACCTGGGTAAATAAGACTTCAGGCTTTCTGCTGGGCCTCGATCTTCGCCCACGTATCGCGCAGTGTCACGGTACGGTTGAACACTGGTGTATCGCCGTGGATATGCGCCTCGTCGAGGCAGAAGTAGCCTTCCCGCTCGAACTGGAAACGATCACCCGGGCTCGCCCCGGCCAGCGAGGCCTCCAGTTTGCAAGCGGTCAGGGTCTTCAGTGACTCCGGGTTCAGGTGCGCCGTGAAGTCCTGGCCGGCTTTCGCACTGTCCGGCGTCGGGTGGGTAAACAAGCGGTCATACAGACGCACTTCGGCATCCAACGCATGCGGTGCCGATACCCAGTGGATGACGCCCTTGACCTTGCGGCCTTCCGGGTTGGCACCGAGTGTCGCCGGGTCATGGCTGCAGTGCAGTTCGATAATCTCACCGTCCGGATTCTTGATGACTTCTTCACACTTAATCACATAGGCGTTGCGCAACCGTACCTCGCCGCCCGCCACGAGGCGCTTGAACTTCTTGTTCGGCGCCTCTTCCATGAAGTCATGCTGGTCGATATACAGTTCGCGGCTGAACGGTATCTTGCGTGTGCCGAATGCCTCGTCCTGGGGATGGTTGGCCGTATCCAGTTCCTCGACCTGCTCTTCCGGGTAGGTCGTGATGACGACCTTGAGCGGCTGCAACACAGCCATACGACGTGGCGCATGGGCATTCAGATCTTCGCGGATGCAGTTTTCCAGCAACCCCATCTCGACGAGGTTATCGGACTTGCTGACGCCGATGCGATCACAAAAATCGCGCAGCGATGCCGGTGTAAAACCGCGACGCCGCAGGCCGGCGATGGTCGGCATACGCGGGTCATCCCAGCCATCGACATGGCCATCACTGACCAGCGAGGTCAGCTTGCGCTTGCTCATGACCGTGTATTGCAGGTTCAGGCGTGAGAATTCGATCTGCTGCGGATGGCACGGTACCGAGATATTGTCCAGCACCCAGTCGTACAGGGGGCGATGGTCTTCGAACTCGAGTGTGCAGATCGAGTGCGTGATGCCTTCCAGCGCATCGGAGATGGGGTGCGTGAAGTCGTACATCGGGTACATGCACCACGCCTCACCGGTCTGGTGATGGATCACGCCGTGGCGGATGCGGTACAGGGTCGGGTCGCGCAGGTTCATATTCGGCGAGGCCATGTCGATCTTCGCACGCAATACCTTGCTGCCGTCTTCAAACTCGCCGGCGCGCATGCGCGCCAGCAGATCGAGGTTTTCCCCGACACTGCGGTCACGGTACGGGCTGTCCTTGCCTGCTTCGGTCAGGGTGCCGCGGTATTCGCGGATCTGCTCTGCATTGAGATCATCAACATAGGCCAGGCCCTTTTCGACCAGTTCGACCGCAAAGCCGTACAGCTGTTCGAAATAGTTCGAGGCGTAATACACCTGCCCGCCCCAGTCATAACCGAGCCATTTGACGTCTTTCTGGATCGCCTCGACGAACTCGATGTTTTCTTTGTGCGGGTTGGTATCATCGAAGCGCAGGTTGCAGTGGCCGTTGTAATCGCGTGCCAGGCCGAAATTCAGCACGATCGACTTGGCATGGCCAATATGCAGGTAACCGTTTGGTTCCGGCGGGAAACGTGTCACCACCTTGCCGTCATTTTTGTTGGCGGCAATATCCGCATCAATGATCTGGCGGATAAAATTACTCGGCCGTGCCTGTTCGTCGCTCATTACCTTTGCTACTCGCTGTATTGTTATTCCGCTGCGGTGCGCGCAGCAATATAGTCCAGTGCCTTGTCGATGCGTCGCAGGCAGGCCTCTTTACCGACCAGGTACAACGTGACATCGATACCCGGAGAAGCGGCGCGCCCGACCACGGCAACACGCAGCGGCTGCGCGACCTTGCCCATTTTCACATCTAGCTCCGTCGCCACCTGTTCGACCGTGTCATGCAGGGCCTGCCTGTTCCAGTCATCGAGTGCGGCGAGTGCTTCACGCATTTTACGCAATGGCTCTTCGGCGACCGGCCGCAGGTTCTTCTTCGCCGCCTTTTCATCATACTCGTCAAAATCACGATAAATAAAGGCACTGATCTCGGCCATCTCGACGAGTGTTGTGGCGCGTTCCTGCTGCGCCTCGATCACCTCGACCGGCGCCGGCCCTGTCGACAGGTCGATGTCGAGCTTGCCCAGCTGGTAGCCGAACATCGGGATCAGGTGGGCCGGGCTGGATTCCTTTATATAGTGCTGGTTCAACCACAGCAGCTTTTCCGGGTTAAACACGCTGGCGGCCCTGTTCACGTTCGTGATCTCGAAATGCTGCACCATCTCGTCGAGGGAGAAGATTTCCTGGTCGCCGTGCGACCAGCCCAGTCGCACCAGATAATTCAGCAAGGCCTCGGGCAGGTAACCTTCCTCGTGGTACTGCATGACGCTGACCGCGCCGTGGCGTTTCGACAGGCGCTTGCCGTCCTCGCCAAGAATCATCGGCACGTGCGAATACACTGGTGGTTCGGCACCGAGTGCGCGCAGGATATTGATCTGTCGCGGCGTAT
>JASFME010000181.1:0-4711 GCA_050117725.1 Granulosicoccaceae bacterium
TGGCTACACCGCGTTTGTGCTTGCCAAGATGTCACGCCTGCAGGGTGCCTCCGGTATCCACGTCGGCACGATGGGCTACGGCAAGATGGAAGGCGAAACCGACGACAAGGTGATTGCCTACATGATTGAACGCGACGAGTGTCAGGGTCCGGTCTATCACCAGAACTGGTACGGCATGAAACCGACCACGCCGATCATCTCGGGTGGCATGAACGCCCTGCGCCTGCCGGGCTTCTTCGAGAACCTCGGCCACGGCAACGTCATCAACACTGCCGGCGGTGGCTCCTACGGCCACATCGACTCGCCGGCTGCCGGTGCCATCTCACTGCGCCAGGCCTATGAGTGCTGGCTGGCCGGTGCCGACCCGATCGAATGGGCGAAGGAGCACAAGGAATTCGCGCGTGCCTTCGAATCGTTCCCGGGTGACGCCGACCAACTATTCCCGGGTTGGCGTGAAAAGCTGGGTGTAAAGGCTGCGTAACAGTCTTTATCCCGCTTTGAGACGGCGGCAACCGGGGGGTTCCTGATGGCTCCCGGTTGTCGCCGTTTTTTTTGTTTTGACCACATCTGGTGTGTCCATTCACCTCTTGTTTCTGCTAGAGCATGCCGTGGCGTTGCAGTGTCCTGTATACGGCCTGCGATAACATCCGGTAGCCTTCACGATTCAGGTGGATGGGATCAGACTTCATGCGCGAATCCGCGATCAGTTCGGGTAATGTATCCGCCACGAACGGCAGGCCGAATTCCCCGGCGATATCCTCGTAGAACCCGGCACCGTTCAGGAACACCCCGGGGGCCGGGACGGCAACAAGTAACACCTGTATCCCCCGGGCACGGGCTTCGCGGATCATCGCACGCAGGTTGGCGGCGATTCGTTGATTGTCCCGGAGGCGTAGCATGTCGTTGCCGCCATGGCACAGGATCAACAGTGCCGGCTTATGCGCATCGAGCAGGCCGGGCAGGCGTCGCAGGCCCTGGGCGGTCAGCTCGCCGCGCACGCCGGCGTTAACCACCTTGCGCCCCGTCAGTCTCTGCAACACTGCCGGGTAACTGTCCGATGCGCTGGCGCCCGTGCCGTAGGTAAGACTGTCTCCAAAGGCGAGGATCACGGCATCCGGCGCGAGCCGGGGCAATTGCGGAGTGTCCGGGCTGCAGCCCAGCAGCACCAGCAAGGCGAGCAAATAGAACTGCTTGCTTAGGGGGCGAAAAAAATACATAAACTCACGTCTTTACTTTGATTTCCGTAACGCGAGTATCGCCCGGATTATCGCCGGGTCATCCCATTCGCGCGTGCCTACGGCGCGGTAAACAATCCGCCCCTGCGGGTCGATGACGAACGTGGTGGGCACGCCGAGCACCGGGTATTGTTGTATTACGGTCGAATCGCGATCCATGAGCAGCGGGAAGCTCACCGGGTAGTCGCTCGTGAAGGTGAAAATCGTATCGGCATCCTCGCCGATGTTGATCGCCAGCATAACCACGTCCTTGTCCTGGGTGGCCTGCCAGAGTTTCTCCATCGACGGCAGTTCGAAGCGGCAGGGCGGGCACCAGGTGGCCCAGAAATTCACGATCACGACCTTGCCACGGTAATCGACCAGGCGGTGCAGCTGGTCATCGATATCCTTCAGTTCAAATTCAGGCGCGGCCGGCTGGCCCTTGACCGGGTGCAGGACATTAGGTTGTGCTGCTATTGCCGGGGTGGGCCCGGCTAGCGCGGCCAGTATTAGCAATAGCGGGAAAATTCTGCGAAACGGATTCATGTCGTACACCTATTGTGGCGCGATGTATTCGTCTTTGGCACAAGTAATGCCCTTGATTGTCGCTGACTGCGGCTGGCCGTCCACATGCCAGCGGATATCGAGATCAAAGCTGGCGCCGTGTGGTACTTCGAACACACTCATGCCCCAGTTGTAATCGCCCGCCTGGAAAGTCTGTACACTGGGCAATAACGACCATTCGAAGGCGACGATCTGCGGTGTTGCGACGTTCTTCTCCTGCCAGAACGGTTTCCAGTCCTCGCGTGGTTTTATCGGATAGGTCTTGCCCTTGTAATGGTATTGCCAGTCACGGATATCATGCTGAATCACGCGCGGCCTGTTGGCAGGGGAGGTGTTCGTGTACACCGTCTGGAAAATGCAATAACCGGCGATGGTTTCCACCTCGGCAGGTTTGAAACCCCGCCCGGCAAAATAGGCGCGAGACTGATCCGGCAGACGCTGCACGAAGCGCAGTGTCATGTAGTCGTTATGCCACTCCCAGA
This sequence comes from Granulosicoccaceae bacterium, assembly GCA_050117725.1. Lineage (GTDB taxonomy): Bacteria > Pseudomonadota > Gammaproteobacteria > AKS1 > AKS1 > JASFJH01. The sequence continues at coordinate 2,261 of JASFME010000181.1, forward strand.
ACGGCAGCTGTGCAACCTCGTCCGTACCCGTCACGAGCTCCGCCCGGGCAGGGGAGAGGTAAAGCACAGCCAGTAATATAAACAGCCCTGTTCGCATAGCCAGCTTCCCGTAATTTGAGGCAAAGTAAAAATACTACGGGGCGGGGCAGGGTGGTGCAACCGATTGAATTGAAATCACTACGACCCCTTGCATTGCATCAAGGGGCCGCAGTATTCGTACGCTCAGAATTATGGTTTTTGTAGCCGGTATTACTGGCTTTGCGCCACCATGTAATCGACGGCAGCCTTCACCTCGTCATCCGACAGGCTCATGTTGCCACCCTTCGGCGGCATCACGCCGGACTTGCCCTGGAAGCCGTTGATCGAGTGCGCGTACAGCGTGTCCATGCCCTGGTCGATGCGCGCAGCCCACGCCGCCTTGTCACCAAGCTTCGGCGCACCGGCAATGCCAGCAGTGTGACAGGAGAAGCACAGGCCGTCATAGACCTTCTTGCCCTGGGCAGTGTCAGCGGCGGCAGGTGCGGGCATGGCTGCCTCGGTGGAAGGAGCCGGTTCCATCGGCGCAACTTCTGGCATAGTGGCCTCGGGAGCAGCGGTCTCTTCCATGGGTGCCGCTTCAGGCATGGCAGGCTCGGGTGCTGCCGGTGCTTCCATCGGTGCCGTTTCCGGCATAGCTGCCTCGGGTGCAGCCGGCGCTTCCTTCGGCTCCTCTTTGCCGCAACCGGCCAGGAGCGCGAGGGTGATTAGTGATAAAACCGTCGTTCTTTTTAGCATGGGAGGATCTCTTTTATCTATGGATGATTGAAAGCTTACATAGTCGATGGCATGCATTCTACCATCAAAACGGTGTGGAATTATTGCAACAGTTCAGGGCGCGGTAAAGGGAGCAGTTCACACTATTCAGGCGTACGCTCTTCACGCCCATTCTCTTCGCAGTGCTCACACTGCTCGTGTTTCATCTCGCGTTGTTTCACCACGCGCTCCCGTTCCTTTTCCTCGAGTCTTTTCCGGTATACGCGCTCGGCCTTGTGGTATTTCTGTTCGGCTTCGAGTGCCTCCGTGTCCGGAGAGTCTGCATACACGACCACGTATAAGCAGGCGATAGTGATGATCACCATTAACAGTGCATTGCTCACTTTCTTCATGATTAGGCTGCAGCTCTTGAATAGTTGCGCAGCTATTTCATGCGGATGGTGTAGATATACTCGTTATTCTCTTCGTTGACTTCCTGTTCCGTACCAGGAAAGTCGGCAATGACCGTAACGCGGTAATTCAGTCCGCGTCGCAGTTGCACCTCGCGTGACAGATTGACCATGCGGTGGGCATCGAGTTGTGGCAGGGGCGCGAGGCAGGCATGCGTCTCGCCGCCGATCCTGAAAAATACCTTGTGTTGCGCGCCACGCATGCGCCGGTCACTGTTGTTGGCAATCCTGGCAATAACCCTGACGTATTCCTCGCCGCCACGCTTGACGAACATATGTTTGACGCCGAGCACGGTCAGATCAGGCAGCATAGACGACGGCAGCCGCGGCGGCTGGGCGGTCTCGACTTCGCCTTGCTGTAACTCCTGCGTTGCCGGTGGCAGTTCGCAAATGCCCTGTTTGCCATCATAGGTAAACTTCCTGAGATTCAGTTTGCTCGCAGGGATTTTCGTCTGAACCGGTGCTTGCGGGACCGTTTCGACCGGCTGGGCCATGCTGATGCCGGGCAGGATAAAGGCCGCCAATAAGGCAGTGATTTCGAGACATTTCCCTGGAATATAACGGTGCATTTTTTATCCCTCCGTCTTGGTGTTACGTGGCATGGGGCAGTCACAGGTGAAACCTGGCCAATGCAACATACGACAATGCTCTCATAACCAGCCCTGTCAGGGTATGGCACAGATCACATTTAACAGGATTTATAGTGGAAGGGTAGTGAGCCGGTTTTCCAGGTTAGGCAGTGAGCACAAGCGGTATGATAGTGTGTGATGCGGGAAAGCCTTCGTCCATGGGCCCATCTTGTAATATTAGAGAAAACTGTGCTCTGACCCCATTTATTTCCCTCGGAGCCCTTTAATCTGACCAAATGGATTGAGATAGCAGTACCTTGAGATAGGGCGCATAGGTCAATACCGCGCCTTGATTGAAGCCCAGCTCGTTGTAGGCATCCATTACTTTCTGAAAGGCTGCTTCGTTTTGGGGTTCCGCTTTGAGTGTTTCAAGCGAAGCGAGCAGGGGCCTGATATCTGCCTCATCCAGATAGGTTTTCAGCATGGTGATGTCTGCATCCACCCTTTCTGCATTGACAGGCTGAAAGCTGATGTTCTCGCGCGCCTCGTCAGATTCCCCGAACTCCGGCGGTTCCTCATATACATTCCAGCCCGGGGCTTCAGGTTGTGAAGACTCAGGGGATACTGCCTCAACCCCTGCACCTGATATTCCTTGCTTCAGCGTTTCGACAAAGGCGTTA
>JASFME010000182.1:0-4689 GCA_050117725.1 Granulosicoccaceae bacterium
GCACGCCCGGGATCCCGGCCGCCAGCGGCCCGTCTATTGAGGCTCGTGGTATCACGTTGCCATCGACATCAAGATACATGTCGCGATGCGCGCGCAACGGCGCTTTTTCCCGGCCATCGAGCATGATCTGCTTGCCGTCGCGCGCGCGGTGCAACAGCCAGAAGCCGCCGCCGCCCAGACCGGAACTGTAGGGCTCGACCACGGCCAGCACCGCGGTCACGGCCACGGCGGCATCGAAGGCATTACCCCCCGCGGCCAGGATTTCATGGCCCGCCGCCGTTGCCAGCGGGTGGGCCGTGGCAAGGCCGGCCGCGGGCAGGCGCAGGCTCTCCGCCTGCAACGGCAGGCCGATAACAAGTAACAGTACGAACAGGTAACGACGCATTCCATACTCCCCTATACAAAAGGCCCCGCCGGGATGACCGGGCGGGGCCTTTATAGTAACCAATACGTTGCTGAACGCGAATGACGGCCTGATTTACGCCTTGGTGGCCATGAGCTTTTCGTACTTGGCCTGGAGTTCTTCTTCCGACTCATCGTAATCCGGGTTCTTCGGAATACAGTCAACCGGGCAGACCTCGACGCACTGCGGCGTATCGTAGTGGCCGACACACTCGGTGCACTTGTTCGGGTCGATCTCGTAGATCTCCTCGCCCTGGTAAATCGCCTCGTTCGGGCATTCGGGCTCGCACACATCGCAGTTGATGCATTCGTCTGTAATCATTAACGCCATGGAAAATCACTCCAAATCAACATCCAGCTCCTTCCCGCCAGGGGCTTTTCACCGCGAGCCGGGCAAGGGCACGGGATCTTATCCGATCCTTTCCTTGAGTGCAGCCCCGACTTTTGTATGGACAAAGGCGCTCACATCGCCGCCAAGGGTGGCGACCTCCCGCACCAGCGACGAGGAGATAAAGGCATACTGCTCGGCCGGGGTCAGGAACAGGGTCTCGATATCCGGGGCCAGGCGGCGGTTCATGCCGGCCAGCTGAAACTCGTAATCGAAATCCGACACGGCACGCAGCCCGCGCAGGATCACCTGCGCGCCGCGTTCGCGGGCAAAATCGACGAGCAGCGAATCGAAGCCCTCGACCTCGACGTTGTGCAACCCTGCCAGTACTTCGCTGGCCAGGGCGACGCGTTCATCGATGCTGAAGGTAGACCCCTTACCCGGGTTCACGGCGACCGCGACGATGACGCGATCGAACAACCTTGTGGCGCGCTCGATGAGGTCACTGTGACCATTCGTGATGGGATCAAAGGTCCCCGGATAGACGGCAATCGTAGTCATGGCAGTAACCCTACACTGCCGGCTGCCGCAAGGCCAACCCGTAGGTGACCTGCCCGGCAGTTTTTTCTTTTTCCAGTTGCCAGCCGGCGGGCAACACCGGCGCCCCGACATCGCTTTCGCGCTCGATATAGATCGCCGCGGCATGACTGAGCCAGCCATGCGCCTCGAGCCGTTCGCAACACGGTTCGAGTAATTGCTGGCGAAACGGCGGGTCGAGGAACACGATATCGAACGGTTCAGAGGGTGATTTGAGTAACCAGTCCAGCGTGTTGGCCTGCACGACCTGCGCGGCACCGCCGAGCAGTTCGAGATTCTGTTCCAGGGTGCGCGCCACCTTCGGCGACTGATCGACGAACACGACCTCGCGGGCGCCGCGCGACAGGGCCTCAAAGCCGAGCGCGCCACTGCCGGCAAACAGGTCCAGGCAGCGTGCCCCGGGCACAAGCGGCATCAGCCAGTTGAATACCGTCTCGCGCACACGATCCGGTGTCGGCCGTACGCCGGGCACATCGGCGAAACGCAGTTTGCGGCCACGATGTGTGCCGCCGATAATGCGCAATGTATTGGATTGTCTTGCCATGCCTGAATTAGACAGGATTTGGCGCATGATGAAAACCGGCGTGGACGATGCCGGCCCGGACACCTTGCTAGCTGTTTTTATTCAGATTGTTATTGCGCGAGGCATAACGCAGTACGCTATAGCCGAGTATGCCGGAGATAATGGAGCCTGCCAGAATACCCAGCCGATCATTGACAATGAGTTCCGAACCGGTCTGTTCAAAGGCCAGGGAACTGATGAACAGACTCATCGTAAAACCAATACCGCATAACAACGCGATACCATACATTTGTAACCAGTTTGCACCCTGCGGCAGACGCGCCAGGCCCAACTTGATTGCCAGCCAGGAAAAGCCGAACACCCCGACCTGGTTACCGAAGAACAGGCCAGCGGCAATGCCCAGCGGCACGCCCTGCGACAGTGACGCCAGGGACACACCCTGCAGTGACACACCGGTATTGGCAAACGCGAACAGGGGCAGGATCGCATAGGCCACCACCGGTTGCAGATCATGCTCGAGCTTCTCGAGCTGGGTTTTTTCCTCGCTGCCCAGCTTGCGGTAGGGAATAAAGAAGGCGGCGATCACGCCCGCCAGCGTCGCATGCACACCTGACTTGAGGACCGCTGCCCACAATATCATGGTTACCAGCAGGTACGGAACCAGGTCGAGTACACCCCTGCGGTTCAATACGAACAATGTTGTAATCGCGATCGCAGCAACAGTCAGTGACAAAACGGACAGATCCGCCGTATAAAAGATCGCAATAATAATCACCGCGCCAAGGTCATCGACAATGGCCAACGTCATAAGAAACAGCTTCAGTGTATTGGGTACCCGGTTGCCTAGGAGCGCAAGCACACCGAGCGCGAAGGCGATATCCGTCGCCGAAGGAATGGCCCACCCCTCCATGGCAACCGGATCCCCCCAGTTTATGTAGGAATAAATCGCCGCCGGCACCGCCATGCCGCCGATAGCCGCGATCACGGGCAACACCACGCGCGAAGGCTCGGACAATTCGCCACCGAGAAGTTCGCGTTTTATTTCCAGGCCAACAAGGAAAAAGAAAATTGCCATCAAACCATCATTGATCCATAGCAATAACGGTTTCGCGATTTCAAACTCGCCGACCCTGATTTCCACCGGTATACTCAGCAGCGCATCATAGAAAAGATCCGCGGGCGAGTTTACAATGATCATGGCAAGGATCGCCGCGACCAGCAGCAATACGCCACTGGCGGCTTCGAAACGGAAAAAGTCTTTTAGAATCCTTAACGGCATCTGCACATCAGCTCCTTAATACCGGGCAGTGAACAACTGCATGCTGCGCTGAGCAGCATCGCGGTAACCTGTTATTGGCCAGTTTTCGGAACATCATCGAAGAACTCGACGAGGCCCGTTTCCAGGGAATACTCCGCCCCTACGATGACAAGCTCATTTTTCTCGATCAACTCTTCAAGGATAGGCGAGCCGTGCCGCAGCTGGTTTACGGAAGCGCGAATATTCGCGCGGATAGCGTGTTCCTCCAGCGCCTCATGGTCGTGCCGCAAATCGGTCTCCAGCAAGGTCTCCACGGATGGCCGAATACGATCGACAATCGAACGACGATTCGGCGAGCGGCTTTCAGTCGGACGTTCGAGTTGTTCCAGCGTGGCCTGAACGGCCCCGCACGAGGAGTGACCGAGGACAACAACCAGTCTTGTACTGAACAGATCTGCCGCAAACTCAATGCTGCCGACTTGAGACGGCGCAACAATATTGCCAGCCACGCGGATGACAAACAGATCACCCAGGCCCTGATCGAAGATGATCTCTGCCGGCACCCGCGAGTCGGAACACCCCAGAATAATGGCGAATGGCTCCTGACCGGCCACCAACTCGTTGCGTCGTGTCTTGCCAAGCGTACTATGCCCCCGCACGTCGGATACAAAGCGTTTGTTACCTTCTTTAAGGCGCTCGAGTGCTTCTCGTGCTGAAATCATTAACCTTTCTACCTTATCTGACTAAAGCCGCCAGCAGTGGCGAAAATCGGGCACGGCACATTCGTGTGCGTATGCATGGCATAGTGACCGGGTGATAGCTGTAACCAGCTCATTATAAGGCAAAGTATTTCGCTCATCACGCCTGTCGGTTCGAAGCCGATGCCATACGCCGTCATCTCCCTGAGCGTCTGGCGATCTGCCCTGTCCCTGGCTTTATCTGATGCGCTAAACCGAATGGCAGGCGATACAGGCAGACGTAGCATCTGGCAGCATTTTATAGCTTGCCAACACATCACCCTCCTGTGCTTGCAGCGCAAAGCGACTTGCCGCTTTATGCATATTCGTCCCTGCCTGACGCAGCCCTTCCGGCATGAACCCGGCCATATGGCACGCGCCGTGCGATTCTAGCGGGCCCGTTGAACCACTCCTTGAGCTACCTGTTGCCCGGGTTCAGTAACAACTTGCTGCATAGTGAAGTAGTAGAAAAAGTTGCAGAAAATTGCCACTGAACCTTCTTTGACAGATTTATTCGCCCCAGAATTTCCACCATTTTTTGCGAGATTCACGCGATTCCTGGCCTTGTTCAGAGCCCTTACCTGATTCTTTTTGCTCTTGTTCTTCTTTCTTGATTCTTTGTTTTTCAAGCCCTTGCACAGTTTCACGCTCCCTTTCTGATTTTTCTTCTTTCATTTTCATAGGCTCTTCATGTGCCGCCTTCTGCCCGGCCTGGGGCTTTCCCGCGCCAGCACCTTCCGGTTTTTTCGCATGAAGCGGCGCGGAGATGAACAGTGACAGGAACAAGACATATGAGATTGATTTTTTCATTTGGATGCCTCCGGTTGCTCTTGGTAACCAACTT
>JASFME010000183.1:0-4681 GCA_050117725.1 Granulosicoccaceae bacterium
CGCCGGCCGAGTATGTCAAGACGCTGCGCGCCGGGCTGGCCGGGCGTGCCCTGGAGATCCTGATCGAACCGGGCCGTGCCGTCGCCGGCAATGCCGGGGTATTGCTGACCCGCGTCGAGTATCTCAAACACAGCGAGGCGAAGGATTTTGCCATCATCGATGCCGCGATGAATGATTTGATCAGGCCGTCACTGTACAGCGCCTGGCAGGAGATTGTCGCGGTACAGCCGCGCACCGACGGCCAGGCACGCCATTACGATATCGTCGGCCCGGTCTGCGAAACCGGTGATTTCCTTGGCAAGGATCGCGAGCTTGCCCTCGAACAGGGTGATCTGCTCGCGGTATTATCCTCCGGCGCTTATGGCTTTGTCATGAGTTCGAACTACAACAGTCGGCCCCGCGCCATCGAACTCATGGTCGATGGCGAACAGGTGCATGTCGTGCGCCAGCGCGAAACCCTTGCCGACCTGTTTGCCGGCGAGTCCTGCCTGCCCTGAGCATAGCGCCGGCAGGACTAGGCAGCCTGCGGTGAACAGGCTACCCTTGCCGCATGACACTACGCTTTTCCAAAATGCACGGCCTCGGCAATGACTTCGTCGTCATCGATGCCATCAACCAGCACGTCGAACTCGATGCGGCGCGCGTGCGCGCGCTCGCCGATCGCCACTACGGCATTGGCTGTGACCAGCTGCTCGTGATTGAACCACCCCGTAACGCCGGCAGTGATTTCTTCTATCGCATCTACAACGCCGATGGCAGCGAGGTCGCGCAGTGCGGCAACGGCGCACGCTGTTTCGCCCGCTATGTGCGCGATCATGGCCTGATCAACCGCGATGAGATCCGCGTCGACACAAGTGCCGGCGCCATGACCCTGTATATCGAGGCCGATGGCCAGGTGCGGGTCAACATGGGCCTGCCCCGTTTCGAACCGGCCGAGATACCCCTCATTGCCTCAGTGCGTCAGCCGCTGTATACGCTCGAGGTCAACGACGACACCGTGCAGCTCGGCGCTGTCTCGCTGGGCAACCCGCATGCCGTCATGCGCGTCGACGACATTGAAAATGCGCCGGTCGCTTCACTTGGCCCGCGACTCGAGTCCCACCCGGCCTTTCCCGAACGCACCAATGTCGGCTTTATGCAGATCCTCGACCGCAACCGCTTGCGGCTACGCGTCTTCGAACGCGGTGCCGGTGAAACCCGTGCTTGCGGCAGCGGCGCCTGCGCGGCCATGGTCATTGCTCGCCAACAGGACCTTGTTGGTGATATGGTTACAGTCGAATTGCGGGGAGGAAACCTGCAGATCCAGTGGAAGGGTGAAGGCGAACCGGTTTGGATGACCGGCCCGGCGACCCAGGTGTTTGAAGGCCAAATTGAGATATGAGTTCACATCAGGAACAAGACCTGCATGTGGGCAGCGTCAGTGAAAAAGACGCTGCTGATTACCTGCGCAAACATCCCGATTTTTTCGAGAAACATATCGACCTGCTGGCCGAGTTGCGCCTGCCCCACAAAACCGGCGAGGCCGTGTCGCTGATTGAACGCCAGGTCAATGTGCTGCGCGATAACAATCAGAAACTTGAGCAGAAACTCAACAACCTGATCCAGATCGCACGCGACAACGACCGCCTCAACAGCCGTACGCAGAGACTGGCCCTGACCCTGCTCGAGGCCGGCTCGCTTGACGAGGTTTACTACGGTCTGCAGGAAGCGCTGCTCAATGACTTCGGTGCCGACTGCATCACACTGCGCCTGTTCGCCGAGCCATCCGACAAACACGGGCTCGATGAGATTTTCATCTCGCGTCATGACAGCACCATGCAGTTGTTTGAAAAATTCTTTACCGCCAACAAGCCGATCTGTGGCCCGCTGGCGGCCAGCCAGGCGCAGTACCTGTTTGCCGAACGCGCCGAGCGCATCAGTTCGGCCGCACTCGTCCCAATATGCGACAGCGAATGTTACGGCCTGCTCGCAATCGGCAGTGAAGACCCGCGCCGTTTCCACCCGGCCATGGGCACGGTATTCCTCAGCCACATCGGCGAGATGGTCGGCCGCTGCCTGCGCCATCACCTGCACTGAATCATGACGGTAACGCGCGCCGACTGGCTGCAACGTTTTCTCCACCACCTGCAAAACGAACGTCACCTGTCAGCGCGCAGCATCGATGCCTACCGCCGCGATCTCGCCCACCTCACGGACTGGTGCGAACAACGCCAGCTGGCTGACTGGTCGGATCTGGATGTGCACGGCGTGCGCGCGCTCGTTGCCATGCAACACCGCCGTGGCCTGAAGGGCACGAGTATCGCCCGGCTGCTGTCGGCAATCCGTACCTTTTATAATTACCTGCTACGCGAAGGTGCGGTGCGCCTCAACCCGGCCGAGGGTGTACCGGCACCGAAGACGCCGCGCAAACTGCCGAAGGTACTCGACCCGGAACAACTCGGCCAACTGCTCGAATTCGACGACAAGCAGCCACTCGACTGCCGCGACCGCGCCATGTTCGAACTGCTGTATTCCTCGGGCCTGCGCCTGGCCGAACTGGTCAACCTGGATCTGCCCGATGTCGATTTCCGTGACGCGCTCGTGTACGTGATCGGCAAGGGTGCCAAACCGCGCAGCGTGCCGATCGGCCGCCTCGCGGTCGAGGCGCTGCGCCGCTGGCTGCGCCACCGTGACAGTCTTGCCGCGCCGGACGAAACCGCCCTGTTCGTCAGCCGTAACGGCACACGTCTGTCGGCGCGCAGCGTGCAAAACCGCCTGTACAAACGCGGTTTGCGGCAGGGCCTGGATACCCGCGTGCATCCGCACCGCCTGCGGCATTCCTTCGCCAGCCACCTGCTCGAATCGAGTGGTGACCTGCGTGCCGTGCAGGAACTGCTCGGTCATGCCGATATCAGCACGACACAAATCTACACGCACCTCGACTTCCAGCACCTGGCCCGCGTCTACGACGCCGCCCATCCGCGGGCGAAAAAGAACCGTTCCGATTAAAGCCGTACTTCGGGCAGGGCCAAGTCCTCGCCAGCCGTGGCCAAAAGCCTTTAATAATTAAGTGGTTACTCCTTGATTTTCGCCTGCTGCAGCCACATATAAAGCAGACTGGTGTACAATCAACGGCCTTTTTACCGCCCGCCGGGCCGCCAGCCAGCCGCGGGCACATATAACAAGGACATACCCATGCAACAGTTCGATGGCACAACGATTTTGTGCGTGCGCCGCAACGGCCAGGTCGTGGTTGGCGGCGATGGCCAGGTGTCGATGGGCGACACGGTCATGAAGGGCAATGCCCGCAAGGTGCGCCGCCTGTACCACGATCGCGTCGTCGCGGGCTTCGCCGGCGGTACCGCCGATGCCTTTACCCTGTTCGAGGCCTTCGAGGCCAAGCTGGACAAGCATTCCGGTAACCTGACCCGCGCTGCCGTGGAACTGGCCAAGGACTGGCGTACCGATCGCACCCTGCGCCGCCTCGAGGCCCTGTTGATTGTCGCCGATGAAACGGCCATGTTTATCATCTCTGGTAACGGTGACGTGATCGAACCCGAACATGACGTCACCGCGATTGGCTCCGGTGGCCAGTACGCACAGGCCGCGGCACTTGCCCTGATGCAGGGCAGTGAGCATGACGCACACACGATTGTCGAGATGGCGATGAAGATCGCCGCTGGCATCTGCGTCTACACCAACGATAACCTGACTATTGAATCCCTTGGCGCAAGTGGCGCCCCTGCAGAGTAACCATGTCCACTATGACCCCACGTGAAATCGTCCAGGAACTGGACAAACATATCATCGGCCAGAGCGCGGCAAAGCGCGCCGTGGCGATCGCACTGCGCAACCGCTGGCGCCGCATGCAACTCGACGAAGACCTGCGCGGTGAAGTCACGCCGAAGAACATTCTCATGATCGGTCCGACCGGTGTCGGCAAGACAGAAATCGCGCGGCGCCTGGCGCGGCTCGCGAATGCGCCGTTCCTCAAGGTCGAAGCCACCAAGTTTACCGAGGTCGGTTATGTCGGCCGCGATGTGGAATCGATCATTCGTGACCTGGTCGATATCGCAGTGAAGATGCTGCGCGAGGACGAAATGCGCAAGGTCCGTCATCGCGCCGAGGAACTCGCCGAGGATCGTATCCTCGATATCCTGTTGCCGCCGGCACGCGGTGTCGAGGACACCGAGAAGGAAACCGATACGCGGCAGAAATTCCGCAAGATGCTGCGTGAAGGCAAGCTTGATGACAAGGAGGTTGATATCGAACTGTCTGCCGCGCCGGTGGGCGTCGAGATCATGGCACCACCCGGCATGGAGGAAATGACCTCGCAACTGCAGAGCATGTTCCAGAACATGGGCGGCGAACGTACGCGTTCGCGCAAGCTGCCGGTCAGCGATGCCTTCAAACTGCTCAGCGATGAAGAGGCAGCCCGCCTCGTGGATGATGAAAGCCTCAAGCTGCGCGCGCTGGATACGGTCGAACAAAATGGCATCGTGTTTCTTGACGAGGTCGACAAGATCACGAAACGCGGTGACTCGAACAGCCCGGATGTATCACGCGAGGGCGTGCAGCGCGACCTGTTACCGCTGATCGAAGGCAGCACCGTGTCGACCAAGTACGGCATGATCAAAACCGATCATATACTGTTCATCGGTTCCGGCGCCTTCCATCTGTCAAAGCCCTCCGATCTGATCCC
>JASFME010000184.1:0-4483 GCA_050117725.1 Granulosicoccaceae bacterium
CTGCATCATGAAGCGATCGAGTTGCGATTCCGGTAACGGGTAGGTGCCTTCAAACTCGTGCGGGTTCTGCGTCGCGATCACAAAAAAGTTCTCTGACAGTTTATGGGTCTCGCGATCAATCGTAACGCGGTATTCCTCCATGGCCTGCAACAGCGCCGACTGGGTCTTGGGCCCGGTCCGGTTGATTTCATCGACCAGCAACACGTCGGCAAATATGGGTCCGGGCATAAAGCTGAAGCGATTCTCGGCAGTGTTGAAGATATTGATACCGGTCATGTCGGAGGGCATGAGATCCGCGGTGCACTGGATGCGCTTGAATTCGCCACCGAGTTGCGTGGCCAGTGTCTTCGCCAGCAGGGTTTTGCCCAGGCCGGGCACACCCTGCAGCAGCACATGGCCCTTCGCGATCAGGGCAATGCTCAAGTAGTGAATGATGTCTTCCGCGCCGAACACGACCCGACCGGTGTGTTCGAGCAATTGGTTCTCAAAGTCCTGTGCGGCGGTACTCATGACAAATGTTTCCTTGTGTTGAGAAGCAGGTTATGCAGTTGAACAAGTTTTGGTGACGCCCCTTCGGGGGCCGCGTAGTATTTGCGCAGTTTCCTGATATCACGTGGTGGTACGCGTGGCGCACGCTCAAGGATATCCCAGGCTGGTTCACCGTTTTGCGCGCGTCCGTACTGGGCGCGAATATCGTTAAAGAAATGTTTGAACATGGCCTGTGCCGCAGTATGCCGGCTCAGGCGCCGTGCAAACAGGCCACCGACCGCACGCACGAAATCAACGGCATGCATGGTCATCCGGTTGGTCGCGGGCGGGGCGATGCGGTTGCTGCGGCCCACGAGGTACAGCAACCAGAAACCGAACAAGAACCACAGGGTGGCGTGCAGGCGCGGATCGGCATAAAACGCCTGCGGATCGTAGAGATCACTCGCGCCCTGGTGCATATCGTCGAAGATCACTACACCCTGTTCAGTTCGGTACAGGCTGAACAGGTTCATGACGAACTGTGCATTATCTGCGCGGGGCAGGGTCTCGTTGCCGAGCAGGCCGGCAAAGCGGCTGACAATCGCCGTGCCCTGACCGATGCGTACCTGCCATACTGCCGGTGATGCGCTGTCTTTTTCGTTCAGCAGGGGCAGACTGGAACGATAGCTTTCGCGGGCCTCGAGTTTCCAGGTATGCGCGCCGTAGGGTTGGCCGGATACTTCAAGTTGCCTGACGTTCTGCAGCAGCGGCAAATCATGGCTGGCGACGAGGGTAAAATCTGTCCGGCTTTCCGGCCCGGGCAGGTTGAACGGGTCGAACACGGAGACGTCTTTATCGTTTTCATCATCAACACCAGATGTGTCTCCCGGTTTGATATCAAAGCCGAGTTCAAACAGCACCCTGTAGCGATAGGCGATACCTTCAAAGTCGCGTATGGCCGCCCATTCCGGGTAGTCGCTGTGCGCGGCCAGCAGTAACAGCGTATTGCCCTGCGCGAGCCAGCCGCGTAACCATTCCAGTTCATTGTCGCGTAGCGGATGGTAGAGGGGCAGGTGCATGACCAGCAGGTTGCCCTGTTCCGGCAGGGCGGGGTCATTCACAAGTTCGTCAAGACGTTTGCGTAATGCCATGCCGGGAAGGTTTTCATGTGCCAGCCAGGTATTGAGGATGGACAAGCCATGCCGCCCCGTGTCGGCGGTCCGCGGGTAGGAGGCAAAGTCAGGTTGCGTTTTCGGTGCGAGCAGGATGATCACCAGGTACAGGGCGAGCAGCCCACCGCCGAGTGTCAGCAACCGGTCTTTCATGCCTTGCCTCCGGCGCCGGTGAGTCGTTGCGCAGTTGCATACAATTCACGTAATTGCTCCTGGCCCAGGGGGTGATCGCCATAAATGGCCCGTTCGGAGAGGTTGATGGCGTTATTGAATGCGTTAGCCGCACTCTGATGGCTGGCACGCAGTTCACGCCACATCTCGCGGTTGGTGCGGCTGCGATCATCGTCGAGCCAGCCCTGGTCAATAAAATAATCGATGATGAAGCGCAGGATCGCACCGGGTTGTTGTGCCGTCGGCAACCTGCCAATCTGTTCCCAGTTCAATAGCTCCAGTACCGGCAGGTCCTCGGCCCAGCGCCCGCCCTGATGACGTTGCAGACGTCGGCGACGGGCACCGGGGCGGCGCGCAGCACGGATCTCGTTGATGACGATAAACAGTGCGAGGATGATAATAACCACCATACTGACATAAAAGATAACCTTACCGAGCCAGTCGGGGAGGCTGTTGCCCTCGAGCAGGTCAAGCAACCAATCGATGTTGTTCTCCTCGTCTTGTTCGTCTTTGTATTTTTCCTTCAACCAGTTGATGAACCGCTGCCAGAGTCCGGGCTCTTCGGCGGCCGAGTTGAACTCAAGCTCGGCGCGCAGTTCTTGCAGGTAATTGCGATCGATGCTTCGGCTGCTATGTTGCGCATGTTGCTGCTGTTGCTGTAGTAACGCGCGGATATCGAGCAACTGGTTCAGGCTGGTTTCATTCCTGAGCCCGGGTTGCAGCTGTTGCAGCCAGGTGTGGGACGGGTATTGCCCGGCAAGTGCCGGGCATTCGCTATCCAGTTCGAAGCTGTCGTTGATGACGGCCGTCTCGTTGCCAGTGAAACGGCTGTTGATACAGCTATTGAGACTGTTTAGTAATGTTGTGCTGTCACCGGCCTGTGCCACTGACAACCACAGTGTGGTGAACAGTCCGCCAAGCAACAGCGTCAAGCGAGGTTTCATGCCTCGGTCTGGGCAATACGTGCCTCGAGATCACCGCCTTCACGACGCAACCGCAGATCACCGAACTGCGCAAGCATGATGGCGATCAACATCGGGTAACAGAACAGGTTGATCAGGGCGCCACCGGCATCCAGGTAGAAGGCATATTCGGCAAACGCCTCGGGACCGCTCATGGCGATGGAGACGCCATAAACCATGGCAAACACCGAGTACAGCATCATATAAATAAAGAAAGCGACGGAGATGACAATAAACGTGCGCCACCAGTTGTTTTTCACGAGTTCCCAGCTACGGCCGAGCGCATTGAGCGGGCCGCGGTTTTCTGTAACCAGCGCGATGTGGGCAAAAATAAACGCAACAGAAAGAAAGATGCCGGGAATAATCAGCAGTATAAAACCGGCGGCAACCGCCAGGCCGTACAGCAGTGACATCACGAACATGGGCAGGAATTTGCGTACGCCAACACCGAGTGAGGTGCCGATGCTGCTCAACTGCCCGCTGGTAAAACTGTTCATGCGATGAATCATCGCAACGATGAAAATAAAGTTTACAAACGAGGCAATGATGATATAGCCATAAAACAACGGCAGATTTGTAATGCCATTCAGTCCATTGCTGTTCGCCGAGTTTATCAGGAACGAGGGGACGAGCCCGATCAAGGCCATAATCAGGGCAAACAGCACGATGTATTTGAAGGAACGGAAATACAGTTTGAAGCCTGAGTCAAGGATGTTGCCAATGGTTTGTGGTTCTGTCGGCAGCTTGAACATGAACGCCCCCTGTTTTAATTATTCTACCGGGATGCATACCCGGGCTACGGATACTTCTGGCAGTATAGTACACAATATGCGGGCCGCGCAGGTCCTAATCGAGTGCCTTGATAAACACGCGCGAGTTACGCTGATAATTGTAGAGTTGCCGGCGTTTGCCGGGCAGGGCCTTGATGTCGGCGCTGCGAAAGCCGCGCTCGCGGAACCAGTGTGCGGTGCGTGTGGTGAGCACGCACAGCTTGCTCATGTTGGCGCGGCTTGCCTGTTGTTCAATCCAGGCCAGCAGCCTGTCACCGCGACCTTCGCCGCGATAATCCGGGTGCACGGCCAGACAGGCAAGTTCGCCCATGCTTCTGTTACCGGCCGGATACAGTGCCGCACAGGCGATAATCATGCCGTCACGTTCCACCACGGTAAAGTGATCGATTTCGGTTTCCAGGCGTTCACGGGAACGACGCACGAGGGTACCGTCTTCCTCGAGCGGCCCGAGCAGTTCGAGAATGCCGCCGACATCGTCGATACAGGCTGGACGTATGCCCTCGTATATATCATCGGTGATCAGTGTGCCGATGCCGTCACGCGTGAACAGTTCGAGCAGCAGACCGCCGTCGATGTGCCGGTCGAGCAAGTGCACGCGGTGCACGCCATGACGGCAGGCATGAATGGCCGAGTGCATATGCCGCGCCAGTTCCTCGCTGACAGTTTTCTTTTTTCCCAGCCATTGTTCGGCCTCGCTGATCGCCAGCTGGCGCAGCAGGCGACGTTTGCCGTCGGTCGGCCCTTTTTCATCGCATAGGAAGATCAGCTTGTCGGCCTGCAACTGCACGGCGGCACTCGTTGCCACATCTTCACTGGTCAGGTTAAAGACCTCGCCGGTCGGCGAATAGCCCAGCGGTG
This sequence comes from Granulosicoccaceae bacterium, assembly GCA_050117725.1. Classification (GTDB taxonomy): domain Bacteria; phylum Pseudomonadota; class Gammaproteobacteria; order AKS1; family AKS1; genus JASFJH01. The sequence goes on from JASFME010000184.1 coordinate 4,423, forward strand.
AGAGCAGCACGATGTTGTGGTCCTGTAACTGGCTTTCGATGCCGGCTATATCGAGCCGGCG
>JASFME010000185.1:0-4450 GCA_050117725.1 Granulosicoccaceae bacterium
TTTCACCAGCTCGTCTATACAGACGCCTGCCCCGCAAACATATTCCATCACGGCGAAAATAAAAATGCCCGGTCCGGACCGGGCATCCCGCAACAGACAGTCTTACCCGGGGTTACGACCCGGATGTTGCTACCGCCTGCGAGGCGATGAAATCCTCGATGATCTCGACCGGGATGGCGCCTACGTCAGCGGCGGTCAGTTTGCCCTGCGGCGTGTAGATAAGAAAAGTGGGTGTACCCATGAAAAAGTTGCCAGTCAGCTCGTAGTACAGGCCGGCGACGGTTTCCGGTTCACCGATCAGGTTCGGGAAATTCAGCTTGTGTTCCTTGACGAATTCGAGTGCGGCTGCCTTGTTGGCCTCGCCATCAAGCGTCAGCCCCAGCATCTGGATATCCGGGCGGCGCGACTGGAAGGCGACATATTCATGTGCCTCGGTATTACAGACATGGCAGTCAGATGCCCACACCATGACCACGGTCCACTTGTCCTTGCCGATGTAGTTATCCAGTGAATCAGGTTTGCCATCAAGGCTGGATAACCCGGCCGCCGTGGCCAGCGAGGCTGTGCCGGCCAGCAGGGCAAAGGAAAGCAGTAAGGCGAGCCACTGCCGGGTAAATCTGGATATGCTGTGCATGGTTATCTCCAATCGTGCATGCCTGTAAACAAATTGACTGCAATAAAGGGTTTTTGTTCCCCGGGTTTTGCTTGTTGTTGCTTGCCATAACCCTATAATCAAGGGAAATAGTATAACAGGGGGCGTTGTAGGTGTTATTGTCATCTGACAAGCTGACCAGGCCGAAGGGTATACTTACGGAAAATTACCGCATGTATATCGTTCTCGATTACCTGTCCTGGCTCGGTATTATTGCCCACAGCCTGTTTATCCCGTTGTTTTTCTGGCTTGATGTGGCGCCGCTGGCGCTGTTCAACGTCATCAGTGTTTCAGCCTGGATCACAGCGAAAAGGTTGAACCGTAGTGGCCAGCACTATATTGCCATCCTTCTGTTGACCGGCGAGGTGATTGTGCACGCCGTGCTGGCGGTGTATTTTCTCGGCTGGGACAGTGGCTTCCATTATTACCTCGTGCCGCTGCTCACCTTCATCTATTTCAATCACAAGCAACAAGCCACGATGATCACTGCCGAGGCCGTGGCCCTGCTTGCGCTGTATATTGCCCTGTATATTTTCACAAGCGGGATGGACTATTCGGCGCTGCGCATGGATGTGCTGCAAATCCTGAATTATATAAACATCGCGGTGAACTTCACCGCGCTCGGCATGCTCGGTTATTACTTTCGCGTCGCGTCGTTCACTGCCGAGGCGAAAATGGAGAGGCTGGCCAGTATTGATACGCTGACAAGGCTGTTTAACCGGCGCAAGATGCGCGAGTTGATCGAGGTCGAACGCGCCCGCAATAAGCGCAGCGGCGAACCGTTTCTGCTCGTGTTGGGCGATATCGATCACTTCAAGCGGTTTAATGACAGCTATGGCCATGATTGCGGCGATTACGTGTTGCAGCAGGTGTCGAAGTTAATGACAAACAGCCTGCGGGATCAGGATGTCGTGGCGCGCTGGGGGGGTGAAGAATTCCTGATCATGTTGCCGGATACGGAACTCGCGGGTGGCCTGCAGGCCGTCGAGAAGCTGCGCAAGACCATCGAGCAGACCCGTTACAGTTTTGCCGATAACACGTTTTCCGTGACCATGACCTTCGGCGTGGCTGCGTACGACCCCGGCAAGTATATCGACGCCAATATCAAGGCCGCCGACGAGGCGCTGTACGAGGGCAAGCGGGCCGGGCGCAACCGGGTCGTCGCGGCCAGCTGAAACCGATCTCGACAAATATTAGTTAAATCTAATATACTGTACTGCGATATTCAGGTAAACAGGTCTGGCATCGGGCCAGGCACGGTAGCGTAACTATGGATTTGGCAACATTCGAGAGCTGGTCACTGACCATCGGCATTGGCGGGCTGATCCTCTATATGCTGTTCATCATCTACAAGCTCGGCGTCGAGTCACGCGCCGGCAAGTATGGATATTTTGTGCTGTTTTTTGCCCTCGGTCTCGGCTTCGTCGGCTTCGTGGCAAAAACCGTCATTGTTGAAATGATGGCGCTGTAGCCGTTATTGCCTCTCGCCCTGCGCGCATGACCCTGTCATGCCTCCCCTGGCAGGCATACTCTCTGCATTATTTTCGACAATATACGCATAATCACGACAGAAGCCGTCATGTTCGTGTTTTTTTTCACCTGATTTGCCGCGCGAGATCACAGCTAATCGCTGCTTTTGACGGCCGGGCACGATTACCGATCAAGGGGCAGGCGCGCCGCCAGCGCCGCCGAGATCAACACAAAACCGAGTGATACGACCAGGCAACCGATCATGCCGAGCAGCACGTAACTGACCCCCGATAACAGTGTCCCGATTAGCCGCCCGGCCGCGTTCGCCATGTAGTAAAAGCCGACATCGGCGCTGATCCCGTCGCGCTGCGAGTAGGCCAGCACGAGGTAGGAGTGCACGGCTGAATTCACGGCAAACACGATGCCAAACAGGATCAGGCCAATCGTGATCACTGCAGTCATCATGGTCGTCGATTGCTCCACCAGTGCGGCTTGCAGGCCGATAATGACAAGCAGGCTGATGGCCAACGCCAGCGAGGCATACAGCGCGGTGCGGCCGGTCGGGGCACTGCCGCGGCGTACCAGGCCCGGCACGAGTGACTGCACGATACCGTAGCCGATGATCCAGGCGGCGAGGTAGCCACCGATCTCGCCGTGTGACCAGCCCGCCGTGTTGGCGAGATACAGGGGCAGGCCGACCACAAACCAGATATCACGCGCGCCGAACAGGAACAGTCGCGCCAGTGACAGCTGGTTCAGTGCCGCGTCTTTCGCCAGCAGATGGCGGAATTTCAGTTTGACGCGGGCGCGGCCAAGTTCACCGGGCAGCACCATGGCCGTGCCCGCCAGGGCAAGTACGAGCAGGCTGCACAGCAGGTACAGGGCGTTGGCAAAACCGGCCATACCGAGCAGCACGCCACCGATGAAAAAACCCAGCCCCTTCAGCGCGTTTTTCGATCCGGTCAAAAGCCCGACCCATTTGTAGAGGAGACTGTCCGTGCCCTCGGGCACGACAAGCTTGATGGCGCTTTTCGCGCTCATCTTGGTGAGGTCCTTGGCGATCCCGGACAGGGCCTGGGCACCCATGGCCCAGGCCACTGACTGCGTGGCCGACCAGCCGGGATCAAGCTGGGCCAGACCAAACAGGGCAATGATCTGCAGGATCAGGCCGGCGTACAGGGTCAGCCGCAGTCCGGTATGGCTGGCGATCCAGCCACCCAGCAGGTTCGTGACCACGCCAAACAGCTCATATAAAAGAAACAGCAGTGCAATCGACAGCGCGTCATAGCCGAGCGCGTGAAAGTGCAGCAGCACGAGCATGCGCAGGGCCCCATCGGTTATCGTAAAGGCCCAGTAGCTGCCCGTGACAACGGCATAATCGCGAATCGAGACAGAATGCATGGCAGTGATTATCCAGCATATTCGTTTACAGTGGTATGAGTGTTATGCCCTTCACTGCCAATCAGGCGTCGAGGCTGACATTGCCAGTCGGCATTTAGCTGGCTAGACTTTTAACCAGACGTATGGAAAGCAGACGGATACCATGACAACAGAGCACTATCACGTCGTGTTTAGCGGCAAGATTCTTGAGTATGCTGATCTGAATATGGTCAAGCAGAATGTCGCCCGGGTATTCAAACAACCGGTCGAGAAAATTGAACCTCTGTTCAGCGGCAAGCCGGTCACCCTGAAAAAAAATATTGACGCCGTCACGGCGGAAAAATACCGGCTGGCCATGCAGCGCGCCGGTGCCCTGTGTGACATCATTCCGGCCAGCGCCACTCCTGAGGCACGGTCCCCGGCCAGCAATGCCGCGGCTGCAACGGAAGCCGGCACGGCAGCCGAGCCGCCAGGCATGTCCCTGGCTGACGTCGGCGTAACGCTGGTCGAGCCGCAGCCCGTGCCCGAGGTCGACATCGATACGGCTGACATGGACATGGATGAGGTCGGTGTGACGCTGGTCGAGCCGCAGCCCGTGCCCGAGGTCGACATCGATACGGCTGACATGGACATGGACGAGGTCGGCGTGACGTTGGTCGAGCCGCAGCCCGTGCCCGAGGTCGACATCGATACGGCTGACATGGACATGGACGAGGTCGGTGTGACACTGGTCGAGCCGCAGCCCGTGCCCGAGGTCGACATCGATACGGCTGATATGGACATGGACGAAGTCGGTGTGACGCTGGTCGAGCCGCAGCCAGTGCCGGAACCCGATATCGATACCAGCCAGCTGAAGCTGGCCGACTGACTTGTGGTTTAGCCGGTTTGCGGCGTGAAGCGCAGTATCTTCACCGCTACCTGGAATTGATCGACAGCGGATTGCATACA
>JASFME010000186.1:0-4449 GCA_050117725.1 Granulosicoccaceae bacterium
GTATGCATACGGTTACTCCCTGTTGAGTAATACGACACCCGTGACCAGGGCGATCACGCCGACGAGCTTGCCCGGTGTGATCGGCTTGACAGGCAGATCGAACCAGCCAAAGTGCCCGGCAATTACGGCGGCGAGCATCTGGCCGCTCAAGGCAAAGGACATCATCGGGCCTATGCCCATTTGCGGGATCAGGAAATAAAATAGAGAGACCGCGACGGCACTCAGCAGGCCGCCGGCGATCCACAGGTACAGCGGCACAGCCCTGACCATATCCGGCGACGGCAGCTCCCTTGTGTAGACCATCGCCGCCAGCAGCGTAATGCACACGCTGGTGGCAAAGGCGATGCAGGTCGCCAGCAGGGGATTTTTTAACAGGATCCCCAACTGTGCGTTCATGGCCGCCTGCGCCGAGATGGCGATCCCGGATGAAAACGCGAACAGTGCCAGGTAGTTCATGAGCCTGCTCGTCAACGGGTCGTCAGGCAACCAGCCTGGTCACGTCCCTGATCTGCGCGCGGATCGCTTGCAGGCGCTGTGCATCATCCTGATTGAATGCATCCGCGTTGATAAACGCCACGTCCTCGATGCCGATAAAGTCGAGGATGTGGCACAGGTAGCCGCTGGCAAAATCGATGTCACTGCCAAGCCGGGTGCCGCCGCTGGCCATGATGACGTAGGCCTTGATGCCTTTTAAATGACCGACCGAGCCTGCCGAGGTGAAGTTGAAGGTCCGGCCGACCCGCGAGATTTGATCGATCCAGGCCTTCAGGGTGGCCGGTACCGAGAAGTTGTACACCGGCGCGGCAATGACCAGGATGTCGGCCAGTTCGAGTTCATCCACGAGGCTGTCGGAATAGGCCAGCGCGGCCTGCTGCCCGGGCGTGCGCTCATCGGCCGGCGTGAAGTTGGCGTTGACCCATTGTTCATCGACGAAGGGCATGCCCGCGGCGACATCGCGTTCCTTTACAACGAGATTGTCGTGCTCTTCGTGCAGGGCGGTGATCAGTTCACGGGCCAGTTGCCGGGTAACGGAGTCCTGGTAGCGGGCGCTGGCGTTCACGAGCAGGACGTTAACGGGTTGATTAGCCATGTGTTTTCTCCTTTGTGCGGGTAATTTCCGGTACGCACAAAGCCTATACGTTCAGATTACATGGATATATAGCTTGTTTATTAAATTATTGTTCAATATATTAGAACAATATGCTCAAGACCGAGGAAATGCAGGCCTTCACGCAGATCGTCAACAGTGGCACGATCACGGCCGCGGCCGAGCAGCTGCAGCTCGCCAAGTCTGCGATCAGCCGCCGCCTCGCGGAACTCGAAGAACAACTGGGCGTGGAGCTGTTTCACCGCTCGACCCGCAAGCTGACCCTGACGGACAGCGGCCGGGCCTTTTACGAACGCTGCGTTGCCATCCTCGATGATCTCACCGAGGCCGAGCACGCGGTCAGCGAACTGCACCACGAGATCAGCGGCCGCATCAAGGTTGCCGCGCCACTCAGTTTTGGCCTGATGCACCTCGGGCCGGCCATGATCGCATTTCAGCAACGGCACCCCGGCATCGTCTTTGATATCGACTTCAACGATCGCGAGGTCGATCTGATCCGCGAAGGTTTCGACGTCGGTATTCGCATCGCCGACCTGAAAGATTCAAGCCTGATTGCCCGGCGCCTCGCGCCCGTGTCGATGGTGGTGTGCGCCAGCCCTGCTTATCTGGCCGAGCACGGTGAGCCGAAAACCCCGCATGCGTTACAGCAACATGCCTGTATAACGTACAGTTACATGGCCCACCCCGGGCAGTGGACGTTCCGCGACAAGGCCGGCAAGCCGATGCCGGTGAAGGTGAACGAAACCATGCGGGCGAATAATGGTCGCTACATGCGCGATGCTGCGGTGGCCGGACTGGGTATCCTGCGCCAGCCGACCTTTATCGCGTATGAACAGATTGCACGCGGCGAACTCGTGCCCGTGTTGCAGGACTACAGCATGGCACCGCTGAATGCCTACGCGATTTATCCGCCAACGCGACACCTGTCACAACGCGTTCGCCAGTTTGTGGATTTCCTGGTCGATCGCTTTGCAGGGCAACCCTACTGGGAAACATGCCTGGAATAAACGAGGGTAAGTAGCCCGCGTGGGCAGACCTGAAGGATCAAAGAGTAAGTAAATATAAAAGGGTCAGGCCTGTCGTTGTTGTGCCGACAGGTTTGTGCCTGTGTTGAGCCAGTTGATAACCTCCTCCCAGTGCGGCCGGTCCTGACGTGCGCTGTAGGATTTGATCTCGTGAATGCCCAGACCCTGTTCCACCGCGCGCGTGTAGTTTTGCGTGTCGCGCAGGCGCGCAACAACTGGTATGTCGAGGCTTTTCAGGAATCGTTCGAGGGCGCGGAACGACAGCGTGTTGATGCGCACGCGGTTGGCGATGATGCCAAGCCGGATGCCGCGTTCGCGGACCTTGCCGATCAGAAGCAGATCGCGGATAAAGTCCGCCGTGGTCTGGATGTCGATCGCCGAGGGCAGCACCGGGATCAGAAGCTCGTGTACGCCGTGTAACTGTTGCAGCAAGGCATCGCCCTTGAGTCCGGCCGGGGTGTCGATCACCATGCAATCGGTGTGTTCGGGGATCCGCAACAACCAGCTGCGCGTAACGTTCTGCACACGGTTGCGCGAGGCATCGACGCCGTGAATGGCAGGGGCGCTGGTCTGTTCGCGCCGGCGTAGCCAGCGCAGGCTGGAATGCTGTTCGTCATAATCGAACAGCGCGGTACGATAGCCCTTGCGAGCCAGGGCGCTGGCCAGGTTGGTGGCGACGGTGCTTTTACCACAACCGCCCTTGACGTTGGTGATGAGAATACGATTCATGCGACGGCCCGTGTTACCCAATCCCCTTTATAACTCTATAGCAGTTTCTGACGATTGAAACAAATAAATACCATCATGTAACTGATGGTATTGGCCGTCAGGCAGCCTGCAATTACGAAAGAAATTCGCTTGTGCTATTTTGTCGGCATGGGCAACAAACAACGTATCAAGCTGGAGGATGAGTTGATCGACGAGGTGCGCCGCAAGCACGGTGAAGCCGCTTCCCGTGAACTCGTCGGCTATTTCGCGCAGGGCAACAAGCTGGCTGCGATCCGGCGTTGCCGGGAACTCGGCGTTGCCATACAGGACTGAACGCTATGTGTGGCCGCTTTAATCAGACTGCATCGCCGAACAAGCTAAAGACCAGTTTCGGTATCAAGCGCTTCAAGTGTGACGAGGCTGATATCCAGCCACGCTATAACATTGCGCCATCACAGGACGTACTCGTGGTGCGCGCCGATCTGCCACGGCATGAACGCAGTGCCAGTCTCATGCACTGGGGCCTGATCCCGCACTGGGCCAGTGACAAAAAGATTGCCTACAAGACCATCAATGCACGCGCGGAAACCGTGGCCGACAAGCCGTCCTATCGCGACGCCTTCAAGAACCGCCGCTGCCTTATCCCGGCCACCGGTTTTTACGAGTGGCAGAAACTCAACCAGGGCAAACAGCCCTACCATGTCCGCATGCAGGATGCCGAGCCATTTGCCATGGCTGGCCTGTGGGAACACTGGCAGGATGAGGATAGCAGTGAGGAGATCGAGTCGTGTACGATTATCGTCACAGACGCCAACAGGCTTATGTCGAAAATCCACGCGCGTATGCCGGTGATCCTGCCGGCCACGGCGTGGAATACCTGGCTGAACCCTGATTTTTACGAGCGCAGGACATTACAATCCTTGCTCAAGCCGTACACGGATGATGAAATGGATCTGTATCCGATCAGCAAGGCAGTAAACAACCCGGCCAATGATTATTCCACCTTGCTGACGCCACAATAGAGAAGGGGATGAGATATGCGCTACCGGATCACAATCTTGATGACGATGTTTCTCATCTATCAGCCTGCTGTCCAGGCAGACTGGAAAAGTTTTCTTAGAGACTTTTTTGGTGAAGAGGATGCAGCACCGGCTGTAACACAACAACCAACCAGTCAGGCTGCACCGGCTCCTGGCGATATGAACCGGGCCGTTCTTGATGCCTTGTCAGTCGGTGTGCAACGCGCAATTGAACTGCTGGGCAAGGATGGTGGCTACCTGAACGATGCGCAAGTGCGAATCCCGATGCCGCACACCCTGATGCAGGTGGAAAAACTGGCTCGCAAACTTGGCCAGGACAAGTACGCAGATCGTTTTATCGCCTCGATGAACCATGCCGCTGAGCGCGCCGTTCCGCAAACCACGCAGATTTTTCTCGACACCATCAAGAACATGAGCGTGCAGGATGCCCAGGCGATTGTGACCGGCAGTGACGATGCAGCAACCCGCTATTTCCAGCAAAAAACTTCTGACGACTTGCGCCGCGTGATCCGGCCACTGGTCAGTGAATCCATGAACGAGACAGGGGTGACTAACGCCTACAAGAAGT
>JASFME010000187.1:0-4432 GCA_050117725.1 Granulosicoccaceae bacterium
CCCGAATTTGTGCGCGAGGCTGCGGAGAAGTTCGGTTCGCAGTGTATCGTCGTGGCCATCGATGCGAAGAAGGTCAGTGCCGAAGACGAACCGGATCGCTGGGAGATCTTCACTCACGGTGGCCGCAAGCCGACCGGTCTGGACGCGGTCGAGTGGGCAAAAAAAATGGTGGCCTACGGTGCCGGTGAGATTCTGCTCACCAGCATGGATCGCGACGGTACGCGCGACGGTTTCGACCTGGCCCTGACCTGCGCCATCAGCGACGCGGTCGATGTGCCCGTGATCGCCTCGGGCGGGGTCGGCAACCTGGATCACCTCGTCGAAGGTGTGAAGCAGGGCGGTGCCGATGCCGTGCTCGCCGCGAGCATTTTCCACTTTGGCGATTACACGGTGGGCGAGGCGAAGCGCCATATGGCGAAACATGGCATAGAAATGCGGCTCTGAGCTATTGCTCAATGAAATTTCTGACAGGATTGACAGGATGAACATGATTATCCTGTCAATCGTGCTAATCCGGTCAAAAAAGCCTTTTCCGGGACACCCTCCATATCCGGTTTTTTACCACGATTCAGGGGCTTGGCGCGGTTTGCTGATCCGGCTCGGAGTTTTTCTGCTACACTAGCCTGCCTTGAACCGGACAGTATATTAAGGTGTACCATGAGTGAGCAGTGGCTCGATGACATCAAGTGGGACGCGGACGGGCTGGTGCCCGTGATCGCGCAGGAACTAGGTTCCGGCAAGGTGCTCATGATGGCCTGGATGAACCGTGAAGCACTGAAGCTCACGGTCGAGGAAGGCCGGGCGATTTACTGGTCGCGCTCGCGTGACAAGCTGTGGCGCAAGGGCGAGGAGTCCGGGCACGTGCAGAAACTGCACGATATCAGGCTGGATTGTGATAATGATGTGCTCCTGCTGACAGTCGAACAGCTCGGCGGGATTGCCTGCCATACGGGACGGCATAACTGCTTTTACAAGCAGTTGCGCGATGGCAAATGGAAGACAGTGGAGCCGGTTCTCAAGGATCCGGAACAGATATACGGTTAACAATGTCTGATGTATTGAACAACCTGGCACAGGTACTCGAGGCCCGCAAGAATGCGGAGGCCGACAGTTCCTATGTGGCCAGCCTGTACGCCAGTGGGCTCGACAAGATCCTGAAAAAGATCGGTGAAGAGGCGACCGAGACGGTCATGGCGGCAAAGGATGGCGACAAGGGCCAGATCGTGTATGAAATAGCCGATTTGTGGTTTCATACGCTTGTGCTGCTGGCACATGAAGGGCTTGGGCCCGATGATATCCTTGTCGAACTGGATCGGCGTTTCGGGGTATCCGGGCACGAGGAAAAGGCCTCACGCGAGGCCAGGTAATAGTCAAGTAACAGGTACTGGAGAACGCAAATGGGTTTTGGTGGCATAGGTCCGGGCTCGCTTATTCTGATTCTGGTGATCGTTATTCTCTTGTTCGGCACGAAGAAGCTGCGCAACGTGGGCGGTGATCTTGGCGGAGCGCTGAAGAGCTTCCGCAAGGCCGTCAAGGAAGGTGACGACACCGAAGGTGGTGAGAAAGATGCCAAGCTTGAAGAAAAAGAAGGTAGCACCATCGAAGGTGAAAGCGTCCGCGAAGACGAAAAGAACAAGAGCTGATTATTACGCCAGTATCAGTCATGCCCTGCGGGCATGACTGAAACGTAGCGGCCCTCGCCATGTTCGATATCGGTTTCTTCGAGCTCATCCTGATCGGAATTGTTGCGCTGCTCGTCATCGGGCCGGAGCGCCTGCCCGGTGTTGCGCGCACGGCGGGTCTGTGGGTCGGCAAGATGCGCAATTTTGTGTCCTCGGTCAAAGATGATATTGATCAGGAGCTCAAGGCCGATGAACTCAAGCGCGTCATGAAGCAGCATGCCGAATCAACCAGTGTCCACGAGATCATCGAGCAGACGAAAGAAGCAGCCGAGGAGATAAAACGGAATACCTACGCAGTGCGCGCGATTCCCGATGAAGCCGAGGAAGCGGAAGCAGAGCCTGGAACAGACACGGATGAGGCAGAACCGGAACAACCTGATACAGCAGAGACTGGAACAGACGCAGGTGAGGCAGAAGCGAAACAACCCGATACAACAAGGCCTGCAACCGACAACAAGGAACAGATCAACAAGTACGTAATAAAACCGGATTCGGGAAATGACAAAGCAGACTGAATCCGCAGAAGACAACAGCCTGATATCCCATCTTATCGAGTTGCGTGATCGCCTGTTACGCAGTGTGCTCGTGATTATCGTATTGTTGGTACCGTTATTCTATTTCGGCAACGAGTTATACACCTTGCTCGCCGAACCGTTGTTGCGGCACATGCCGGAAGGCACCAACATGATTGCCACCGAGGTGGCCTCGCCGTTCCTGACGCCTTTCAAGCTGGCCCTGATCGCGGCGATCTTTCTGGCCGTACCGTACCTGCTTTACCAGATCTGGGCCTTTATGGCACCGGGCCTGTATCAGCATGAGCGCAAACTGGTGGTGCCGCTGCTGTTTTCCAGCACCTTGCTGTTCTATGCCGGTATCGCGTTTGCCTATTATGTCGTGTTTCCGCTCGTGTTTGGTTTCTTCATTGGTGTGGCGCCGGAAGGCGTGGCAGTGATGACCGATATATCGAAGTACCTCGACTTCGTGCTGAAACTGTTTATTGCCTTTGGCATTGCCTTCGAGGTGCCGATTGCCACCATCCTCATGTGCTGGACCGGCATGACCACGCCGGACAGGCTTGCAAAAAAACGCCCCTATATAATTGTCGGGGCGTTTGTGATCGGCATGCTCATGACACCACCCGATATCATTTCCCAAACCCTGCTGGCCCTGCCGATGTGGATGCTGTTCGAGGTCGGGATCTTTTTTGCCCGGCGTATGCCGCAACGCGATGAGGCAGAAAGCGAGGAAGAACCCAGTATCGCCACACCCGGTCAGGCTGCCGCGGCTGCGGCGACGGCAACCGGTGATGATAAGGTCACGCCTGACCAGCCTGATATCAAGGAAGAGGCCGAGCCCTATACCGAGATGACGGATGAAGAAATGGAAGACGAGTTCGATCGCCTCGAGGACGAAGAAGAGGGGCTCAATGCCGAAGATGACACGACGAAAAAGGCCCCTGACGACGAGCCTGATTCCGGCAAGGATTGAATCTGATTGCCGGCTGGCGGGCGCTCACCCGGAAAATCATGGAATAAACCCCGTGTTACGTCGTCATATCCAGTAATACCAATAAATCGGGAAAGGATTCTGCAATGCGTTTGATCATTCTTCTCAGTGCATTGTTATGCACCCCCCTGACGGGACTGTTGGCCGCGGAAAATACCCTGCGCAATGACCCGTCTCCCTATCTCGCCATGCATGGCAAAGACCCGGTGCACTGGCAACACTGGGATGAGCAGGCCATTGCGCAGGCCCGCCGTGACAACAAGCTGTTGTTTGTTTCCATTGGTTATTTCTCCTGTCACTGGTGTCACGTTATGCAGCGTGAGAGTTACCAGAATACAGATATTGCCGCCGTGCTTAACAAGCATTTTGTCGCGGTCAAGGTTGACCGCGAACTCAATCCCGCACTCGATGCGCGTCTGATCGATTTCGTCGAACGCACCCGCGGTTATTCCGGTTGGCCACTGAATGTGTTTGTGACCCCTGAGGGCTATCCCTTGCTGGGGCTGGTCTATTTACCGCCGGCCGATTTCAGGACCCTGCTGATCGAATTACAGGCCACCTGGCAAAACGATGCGGCGAGCCTGAAACGTGATGCGCAACTGGCGGCAAAAGAATTGACGCCCCGGCCCTGGCCACGTGGTCAGCGCCTACCGGACAATTATGCCGAGCAACTGCGCCCCGGTTTCAATGCAAAGGTCATGCTGCGCGGTGATCGCTTTCTCGGCGGATTTGGTGAGCAAAGCAAGTTTCCCAATGTGCCACAACTGGCCGCCCTGCTGGAAAGCCATGCCCGCCAGCCGGATGCGGAGGTGCAAAAATTTCTCGTTAATACGCTTGAGCACATGGCGCAGCTGGGCCTGCGTGACCACCTCGGCGGCGGTTTTTTCCGCTACACGGTTGACCCGCAGTGGCGCGTGCCGCATTTCGAAAAGATGCTGTATGACAATGCCTTGCTGGCCCGTTTGTACCTGCGCGCCGGCGAGGTTCTGAACCGCCCCGCGTTTACCGCTGTGGCGCATGAGACACTCCGCTTTATGCAATCCGGTCTGCAGGTCCGGGGTGGTGCCCTGGCCGCAAGCCTGTCGGCGATCGATAGCAATAATGTCGAGGGCGGCTATTACCTGTGGCAGGATGATCAACTGAAAGCGCAGCTGTCAGCGGACGACTATGCCTTTGTGCGCGAGCACTGGGCGATGGTCAGTGGTCCGGTCACGGACGACGGATATTTGGCCATGGCGGCAGTG
>JASFME010000188.1:0-4404 GCA_050117725.1 Granulosicoccaceae bacterium
TCGAGCCGGCCTCGAGTGATGCGAGTTTTCGCCGTTACTTCCGGGTCAGGCAGGATGGCCGGAGCTGGATCGTTATGGACGCGCCACCGGACAAGGAAGACTGTGGTCCGTTCGTACGCATCGCCGCGGCGATGCACGAGGTGGGCCTGCATGTGCCGGTCGTGCACGCCGAGGATCATGCGCAGGGCTTCCTGTTACTCGATGACCTGGGCACGACTTCTTACCTCGATGTGCTCAACCCGCAGACCGTCGAGTCGTTGTATGGCGATGCGCTGGATGCCCTGCTGCATTTGCAAAACAGTGACATCCTTGCGCATATCGATCTGCCTGCCTACGACCATGCGCTGCTCATGCAGGAGATGGAGCTGTTCCGTGACTGGTACCTGGGCACGCACCTCGGCCTGGCACTCGATGCCGCGACGCATGTCATGCTCGATGAGGTGTTCGGGTTGCTGGCCGACAATGCATTGTCGCAATCTCAGGTGTGTGTGCACCGCGATTACCATTCCCGCAACCTTATGCAGGTGAGCGATAACAACCCCGGTATTATCGATTTCCAGGATGCCGTGGTCGGCGCGGTGACCTATGACCTTGTCTCCCTGTTGCGTGACTGTTATATCAGCTGGCCGCGGCAGCAGGTCGTGTCCTGGGCGATGCAACATTGCGAACACTTGATCGCGTCCGGCGTATTGACTGACCGGGATCGCGGGCACTTCCTGCGCTGGTTTGACCTCATGGGGGTGCAACGGCACCTCAAGGCCAGCGGTATCTTCGCCCGTCTGAATCACCGTGACGGCAAGCCGGGTTATCTCGCCGACATTCCCCGTACGCTTGCCTATGTGCGTGATGTCGCCGGACGCTACGACGAACTGGCCGGGCTGGCGGAGTTACTCGACTCACTGCAAGCGCGTGAAAAAGGATAGATGACAGTTGTCAGTGCGCAGTTGGCGGTAGAACAAAGGTGATTTTTTCTGGCGACTGCCAACTGCAGACTGCAAACTTCTTCCAGAGACGTTGCTATGTGTCGCCAGGCTCCTGAATCGGGCAGCGCCATTTCAATATCTCTGCTTGTCATACACAGTTTCAGGCATGATACTTTCTTTATATGAAAGCCTTTATTCTAGCCGCCGGTCGCGGCGAACGCCTGCGGCCACTCACCGATAGTACGCCGAAACCATTGTTAAAAGTCGGTGGTCAGTCGCTGATCGAATATCACCTGCATGGCCTGGCAAAAGCGGGTTTCCACGACGTCGTGATCAACATCGCCTGGCTCGGCGAGCAGATCCAGGCTGCGCTCGGTACGGGTGAGCGCTACGACCTGCGCATTACGTATTCGCATGAACAACGCGGCGCGCTGGAAACGGCCGGCGGCATCATCCATGCCCTGCCGTTGCTCGGGGCAGCGCCCTTCACCGTGGTCAATGCCGATATCTGGACCGACTATGACTTCCGCCGCTTGCCGGCCGAGCCGGACGGGCTGGCGCATCTCGTGCTCGTGGATAACCCGCCGCAACATCCGGCGGGTGATTTTGCCTTGCAGGACGATCGCGTGCTGGCAAGCGGTGCTCATTGCCTGACCTACAGTGGCATAGGCGTTTATCGTCCGGAACTGTTCGCCGGTCTGCCGCAAGGTGTGCGACCGCTGGCGCCGTTGCTGCGCGAGGCAATGGCCCGTGGTGAGGTCAGTGGCGAGCATTACCGGGGACGCTGGCTGGATATCGGTACGGCCGCGCGCCTGCAGGCGCTCGACCAGGAACTGCTTGCGGAAGCGGGATTATAAATGGGCCAGGAAATCGAGACAGGCTCCTTCACCGAGGAAGACTTTGCCCGGTTTGCCACGAAGCTGGAGCAGGAAAGCCGCTTGCTGCAGGACTGGTTCGAGAGCGGGACGTTCTCCGCTGCGCCGCTGTGCGGAGGCTTCGAACTCGAGGCCTGGCTCGTCGATCGACAGGGCATGCCGGCAGCCATCAATACCGAGTACCTGGCGCAGCTTGATGATGAACTGGTCGTGCCCGAGTTGTCATCATTCAATATCGAACTGAACAGTACCCCGCGCCTGCTGGAAGGGCGGATGCTTGCCCGTATGCACGAAGAACTCGATGCTACCTGGCAACGCTGCCGTGCTCAGGCCATGGCCATGGATGTCGACCTGGCCATGATCGGTATTCTGCCGACAGTGCGCGATGAAGATCTTACCCTTGAACACATGTCGCGCATGACACGATACGAGGCCCTGAATGAACAGGTCATGCGCCTGCGTGAGGGACGGCCACTGTTACTCGATATACACGGTGAACAACACCTGAAAAGCACGCATCACGATGTCATGCTCGAAGCAGCGGCGACCTCCTTCCAGGTACATCTGCAGGTGCCGGCAGCGCAGGCGCACAGCTACTACAACATGGCACAGGTGATTTCAGCGCCGATGGCGGCGGCCTGCGCCAATTCGCCGTTCCTGTTTGGTCGCAGCCTGTGGGAAGAAACCCGCATCCCGCTGTTTGAACGCGCGGTGGAAATCGGTGGCCTCGGCGGGGCGGCATTCGGCCCCTTGCGCCGGGTCAGTTTTGGCAGTGGCTATGCGCGCGACAGCCTGTTCGAGATCTTTGCCGAAAACCAGGCGCATTTCCCGGTGTTGTTGCCAAACTGCTTCGATACCCCACCCGAGCAGATGAACCATGTGCGGCTGCATAACGGTACCATCTGGCGCTGGAACCGGCCGCTGATCGGCTTCGATGCCGACGGTAGACCACACCTGCGTATCGAGCACCGCGTGATCCCGGCCGGGCCAACTGTGATTGATGCGATCGCCAACACGGCGATGGTGTATGGCCTGTTAACCGAACTCGTGCAATCGGGCAAGCATGCCGAACAGCTGGTCGAGTTTTCCTATGCGCGCGACAACTTTTATGCCGCGGCCCGGCACGGCCTGCAGGCACAGTTCTACTGGCAGGGCAAACATATTGCCGCCCGCAACCTGCTACTGGATACCCTCGTACCACTGGCACGCCGCGGTCTTGAACGACAGGCGCTGGCGCGCGAGGATATCGATAATTACCTGGGTATCATCGAAGCGCGTGTCGCGATGCAATTCACCGGTGCACACTGGCAACGTGCCTTTGCTGCTCAACATGATAACGACATGCAGGCACTGACTGCCGAGTACCTGCGCCTGCAACATAACGGTTCGCCGGTGCATGAATGGCCCGGCCACGAGACTTGAACGAGATGCTGCATATTACAGACACACTCCCGGAGGGTTTACTCGACTGTCGCGCTGAGCAGTTACACGAGCACCTGGCTGGCCCGACCCTGATCCATCTGCCGGGTCGCCGCGAACAACCGCTGTTTGTCTCGGTGTTGCTGCACGGTAATGAAAACACCGGTTGGGAAGCCATGCGTGCGCTGTTGCGCGATTACCAGCACCGTGAGCTACCCCGTGCCCTGTCGCTGTTTATCGGTAATATCAGCGCCGCGCGTGCAGGTGTGCGGCGGCTCGATGGCCAGAATGATTACAACCGCGTCTGGGGTGAGGGCGACAGCGCCGAGCACGCGATGATGCACCTGGTCGTTGAAGAGATGCGTATGCGCAACGTGTTCGCGAGTATCGACATCCACAATAACACAGGGCTGAACCCGCATTATGCCTGCGTCAACGTCCTCGACCAGCGATTCTTCCACCTGGCGTTATTGTTCAGTCGCACCGTGGTGTTCTTTACCAAACCGGAGGGAGTACAAAGCCGTGCCTTCGCCGCGGTTTGCCCGGCCGTCACTGTTGAATGCGGTCAGCCCGGCGTACCTCACGGCACCGAACATGCCCGGCAGTTTGTCGAGGATGCCCTGCACCTGCTCGAGCTGAAAACAAAACCGGTGCCGTTGCATGACATTGACCTGTTTCATACCGTCGCCGTCGTACGGGTCAGGAATACGGCGAGTTTCAGTTATTCACGCTACGACGTTGATCTGCGCTTGCTTGACGATCTCGATCACATGAATTTCCGTGAACTGGCCGCCGGTACGTGTTTTGGCGAGCTGGCAGACAACAACCTTGACTGTATCGAGGTTCAGGATGAGCAGGGCAATGATGCGCGCAAGCGGTTTTTTCTCGCCGAGGATGGCGAACTGCGTACTGCGGTGCCAGTCATGCCGTCAATGCTGACACTGGATGAGAAGGTTATCCGTCAGGACTGCCTGTGCTATCTCATGGAACGGCTGGACCCGCATGACGTGGTATAGCCAGTCTGATAAAAGAATGTTTTGACAGGATTTACATGATTGACGGGATTGTGTGCACCGCCCGGTGTTTCTCTACCCTGCAAAATGTCTATTAATCGCGGACTGTTATTGTCCGGCGCGCTGCGTCTTGCCAAACAGCCCGTTTGCCGCTTTACCAGACTTGTCATGCAA
>JASFME010000189.1:0-4396 GCA_050117725.1 Granulosicoccaceae bacterium
TTGCCCGTTTCAGGGCATTTGTCTTACTGGCGAGTGTTCTTCTCGCCAGTTCTCTACAGGCTTCGGCCGCTTCGCTTGATGAATTACAACGCATCTCGGCAAGTGGTGCCGTGGACCTCGCACTGCACCTGTTCGACGAGCAGGCTCCGTCGTTAACAGACGATCCACAGGCGCGCGTCGAATGGGAACTTGCTCGCCTCGAGGTGTATGCGACGCACGGGCGCTGGCAACAGCTGCTCGATCACGTTGTCAGTCTGCCACCCGCTATGCCGGAGAGTTTTATCCTGCATGCAGATACGTACAGTGCGCGTGCCATGCTTGCGCTTGAGCGTACCGCCGAGGCGCGGGGCCTGTTGCGCAAGCTGATCTGGGGTCTGCCTGCCGATGCACCGCAGCTCAAATCATTGCGTGAACTCGTGATCCGCAGTTACCTGGCAGACAGGTCAGCACAGGCGGCCTATATCGCAATGCAGCGCTATATCCAGGATTATGGTGATACTGAAGCAAACTGGCGCTTGTTGCGGGCACGCGTACTCATGCTGGCTGGCCGGGACAAGCTTGCGGTATCGTTGTTAAAAGGGGCGCCGGAGCAAGCCGCCCGGGCACTTTACCTGCAAGCACAACTGCGCAGTGCCACACAACCGGCGAAAACCATCATTGCACAGGTCCGTAAACAGCTCGATGACAAGAAACTGTCCGGGGCACAACGACTGCGCCTGCTGGCCGTACTCGCTGAAGCAGCCAGCGTGGACAAGCAAAGCGGCCTGCGGCTGTGGGCAATTGAGGAACTGTTCTCACTGACACGAGCCTTGAAGTTCGATGATGGTCTGTACAAGTTTGAACGAGACGATCTGTGGCAGGCCTATGCTGAACATGCGCAAAACATAGCCAACGACAGACAGTTACTGGTCGGTGATGATGAGGCCTGGTTTGCCGAAGCAGAAAAATATCCCAAAAAACCATTGCGGCAACGTGCCCTGTATGGCTGGCTGGCGATGCATGCTGCCGATGCGTTGCAACGTGAACGTGCTGACGGGCTGTTGCTTGCATCACTGCAGGCACGTGAGCAGGGTGACCGGGTAATCCGCCATCTTTATCGTCAGGGTCGACTCGACGATGGTCGACTGGCTTCAGCCATCGTGCGTTACACCCTGATTGAATATGCCTTGCGTGATTCGGATATCATACTGGCCTCTGCCTTGTTAAAAGAGTTGTCGACCGCTCCACAGGGCGTTGACCCGGTGATGTGGCACCTGCGCCGGGCACGCGTATTCGTGCTCGCGGGTGAAGTACAGCGCAGCGAAAGTGTGCTACACCGTTTGCTGGATACTACCGAAACATTCAGCAAACCGACCCTTGATCGGTTTATGCAGGTCGTGTTTGATCTGCAAACCGTGAAGCAGCATGAAGCGGCCTACAAGTTGTTCGACAAGCTGTATACCCATAGCCCTGATCCGCAATTGCAACGCGAAATTCTTTACTGGATGGCCGATTCGCGCAAGGCGATGGAACAATATTCCGAGGCGGCCCGCCTGTATCTCGAATCGGCACGCAGCCCGGGCGAAAACAGCTCCATTGACCTGTGGGGCCAGTCGGCTTATTACCAGGCCGCGGATGTCCTGGCGCAGGGTGGTTATTTCGCTGATGCCCGTGCCCTGTACCAGCGCTTGTTGAACTTTACCCGGGACCCGGCACGCCGTTCAGTGTTACAGCGGCAAATCCAGCAGCTGCTCCTGCTGCAGCAAGCGGATGCGACAGCGCGCTAACAAGCTGTATGCAGCCGTCATGCACAGCCCGATCGGGGCACTCGGGCTGCGCCTGACAGACGATCACCTGACACACATCGATATGCTTGGCGCGGCGCGGCAAACTCTGCCACGCAAGGGACTTGCGGCCGAGTGTGTGAGTCAATTGCGCAGTTATTTCCAGTCCCCCTCGTTTCGCTTTGATGTGCCGATATGGCTGGAAGGCACGCCACATCAACTGTGCGTCTGGCAGGCGTTGCAAGCTATCGAGTGCGGCGCCACGCTGAGCTATGGCGAACTGGCCGGCAAGCTCGGCAGCGGCCCGCGTGCTGTCGGCAATGCCTGTCGACGCAACCCGTTACCGATTATCGTGCCCTGTCACCGCGTCATCGCTGCAAATGGCCCGGGTGGTTATGCCGGTGCGGTAAAGGGTGCTATCCTGAATCGCAAGTTATGGTTGCTGCAGCATGAAGCCGGTGCAAGAACAGATATCTGACGAGATTGAAGCGTTCATCGATATGTTATGGATGGAACGCGGTCTGAGTGACAATACCCTGCGCGCCTACCGCAGTGATCTGCAGGCTTTTGCCAACTGGTTGACTGGCAATGGTATCTCTCTTCTTGCGGCACAACGCCAGGATCTGCTGGGTTACCTTGCGGACCGTAGCAAACAGGGTGTCCGGGTACGCACCTCGGCACGCATGCTGTCCAGCCTGCGGCGTTTCTACCAGTACCTTGTGCGTGAGGGACGCTTGCAGGAGGACCCGAGTGCGCGCATTGATGCTCCCAGGCTTGTGCGCCCGGTACCGAAATACCTTACCGAGGACGAGGTCGATAAACTGCTCGCTGCACCGGATACGTCAGTGGCTCTGGGTTTGCGCGATCGTGCCATGCTGGAAATGCTGTACGCGAGTGGTTTGCGTGTTTCGGAACTCGTCGGTTTACAAATGCCGCAAATCAACCTGTTACAGGGTGTCGTGCGTATCTCCGGCAAGGGTGGCAAGGAACGGCTCGTGCCAGTTGGCGAGGAGGCGCTGTTGTGGCTGGAGCGCTTCGTGCGCGATTCACGCCCGGATCTGTTGCGCGGCCGTCCATGTGATGCGCTGTTCCCGACGCGTCGCGGCGCCGGCATGACACGGCAGGCCTTCTGGCATTTGATCAAACGCTATGCGCAGCAGGCCGGCATTGCAAAACACCTGTCACCGCACACTTTACGACACGCCTTCGCCACGCATCTGCTCAACCACGGCGCGGATCTGCGCGTCGTGCAGATGCTGCTCGGCCACAGCAACCTGTCGACGACGCAGATCTACACGCATGTTGCGCGCGAACGGCTCAAATCCCTGCACGCCGAGCACCACCCCCGCGGCTGATATCGCCGGCAATTATTTGTTATGATTAACAAATAGTTAGTAATTGGAGCAGAACTGATGCCATCGTTTGATGTCGTATCTGAAGTAGATAATCATGAACTGGCGAATGCCGTTGACCAGGCGAATCGCGAACTCAATACGCGCTTTGATTTCAAGGGCTCGAATTCAAGGATTGAGCATAACGGCCTGGAGTTGACCCTGTTATCGGACAGCGAATTCCGTATCAAGCAAGTGCAGGGCATTCTGTATGAGAAGATGACGAAGCGGGGTATTGATATCAGTTGCCTGGAAAAAGGAAAAATCGAGGAGGCACTGAACAGTGCCAGGCAGAAGATCACAGTGCGTCAGGGTATCGACAAGGAAGTGGCGAAGAAGATCGTCAAGCAGATCAAGGATTCGAAGCTAAAGGTCCAGGCCGCGATACAGGGTGAACAGGTGCGCGTCACGGGTAAAAAACGTGATGACCTGCAACAAGTGATGGCCATGCTCAAGGAGGCAAGCCTTGATTTGCCTTTACAATTTACCAATTTCAGGGACTAGGCAGGTCTCGTGAAAGTACAGGAGTTTTTTATGTTACGTATCGTCGCCGCTGTGTTGTTGAGTGTGACGGCAGGCCTGGCGCTGGCTGGCCAGAAGGATATCGCGACGTTGCGTGGTATGCTCAAGGGGATGTTTCCCGCTGAACAGCAGTATGACATTCACGAAACCCCGGTGCCGGGACTGTATGAGGTCGATTTCGGCGACAGCTTCATGTACATCACAGCGGATGGCAATTATGCGGTAAAGGGCGACATCATCAATGTAAACAACCAGGTCAACCTGACCGAGCGCAAACGCTCCAGTGAGCGCCTCAAGCTTGTCAACAGTCTCGGCGTAGACAAGATGATCGTGTTTTCACCAAAAGCGAATAACAAGCGATTTACAATCACGGTGTTTACCGACATTGACTGTGGCTATTGTCGGCGCTTGCATAATGAAATCGACCAGTTCCTGGAAAAGGGTATCGAGGTGCATTACCTGTTTTACCCGCGCGCCGGTGTCGGTTCGCTTTCCTATCAAAAGGCGGTGTCGGTCTGGTGTGCCGAGGATCAGCAGGCAGCCCTGACCCTGGCGAAACAGGGTGGCAGGCCAGAGCAGAAAACCTGTGATAACCCCGTGCTCGAACATATCAAGCTGGCCAAGAAGCTTGGTGTTACCGGCACACCTATGCTGGTGCTTGATGATGGCAGCCGTTATCCAGGCTATGTCGATGCCAACCGTCTGGTGCGCATCCTTGAA
>JASFME010000190.1:0-4393 GCA_050117725.1 Granulosicoccaceae bacterium
GTAGCTGATGCATGTCCGGCACACTCCATGATCAGTAATTATCAGGCGATGCACATGCCCTGATCGCAGGCTGTATTCAGGCAATCTGTTGTTGCGCCAAGTGCAGGGGTAACTGGTTGCGCAATTGGCGCGTTTTTTCTGTCATGCGCCAGGTAGAGCGATTATTGTTATAGCGTGGTACTTGTGACAGTTCGACCCATAAAATGTCGTGGGATTCATCATTACCGGGGATCGGAAGGCTGTCATCGATTTCAACCAGAAATCGCACATCAATATGTTCATGCCATGGATCGTACTGATTGGCAGGGATGGCATGGATGTCCACATCAAATACTGACTCACTCAACAACCTGATATGACGTTCATCTATACCAGTCTCTTCAGCTGTTTCACGCAGTGCCACGCGCAGGATATCGGCATCACCATCGGCGTGCCCGCCGGGCTGGAACCACTGGTCTAACTTGCGATGATGTAACATGAGCACGCGCTCACGGTCCGGACTGACAACCCAGGTTGAACCTGTAGCATGCGCTGGCCATAGTTCGCGGTAAAAGCAATCACTGTGGTCCTCGACAAAATTGCGCGCTCGCACGAGGTAGCCGGCTTCTTCCATGAAGCGTGTGCGGTGTTGCCTGAGCAGATTGAGTAATTCCTGCCGATGCATGCTTATGTCCAGGATGGGTTCTGAATTGCATTGATTGCTGCTGCAGCAGCTTCTTCTACATCGGCCTCACGTCCTGACAACGTCAGGCGACCATAGGCGCCGACTGCGCGCACATCTATCAAGGTGATGTTTGCGGCTTTTTCCGCCTGGTTAGCGGCATACACGATATAGCCTGCGGGCTGGGTTTCGAGAATGAACATACTCTCGCCAGGCAGCATCATAGAACCACCACGATGCTGGCGGTTAATCAATACCGTGTGATCAGAAGTCATGCCATGAATGATTTCCTGCCACTCGATTTCACACTGGTCGCGATCGCTGACATCAGCATCGAGGCTTTTCAATATTGCGTGGCCCGCTTCCAGGACATCACTCTGATCGCGATGGTGTATCACCATGGAACCAAAGGCGCGCTCGACGACTTGCTGCGTTAATTTGACCTGCGTGGCCTTGAGGGCAATATCACTGACGCGGTGCACAGCCATGCCCGGTGATACTTCCACCCACAGGCAGGCATCACCCGGTACGGGCGGAAAGCCCTGTGACACAGAGGCCATGTACTCGGCCAGCTGTGGCTGGAGCTTGTCAATGTATACGTAGGTGCGAAGTTCGATCACGGCACTGCTTGCGTTTGCTGTCTGCTGCGAGAAAGCTTAGGGAACACAATAGTTCGGTTCCAATAAATAATTACTTATTCATAGATAGATGATCGTCTATCTATTATCCGGGAATAAAAAAGCCACTCCGGAGAGTGGCAGAGACGCAGTATAAATATTGGGTGTTGATACAGTCAGGCCGCGCGTAACCGGTCCTGGGAGTAAACCAGTAACAGGCTGTTGACCGTGCAGCCTGCCTGGCGAGCGGCGACAATTTTCCCGGTCAGTGCATCACGTATACTGGTAACAACAAACAGCACCTTCGAATGACGCAGCGTATGCCTGGTTATCGCCCGGAGCATATCACCTGCCACCGACACTACCTGCCAATCCGGTGTGATTTCACGCAATTCACGCTCCGTGTCGAAATCAAGCCGTGCTACACCAACATTGATCAGGATATCCAGCGTTGCGTCGTAATGCAGTGCGGCGTCTGCAGCATACCGCAACGTACCGTGCTCAACCTGACCATCAAAGGCGACCACTATACGCATGCGCGGTACTACTGCAGACGCTCTGCCCGATGGTTGCGAGATAGCGCGAGGCTCTTCCCCATGCAAGATGCCGATCTTCGACGATAGAGGCAATAGTTCGCCATTGTCCGCATGGGTCAACGCCTTCAATCCATACTGAAGCGCTTTGTGCAATGAAGCGAAAAGATCCTTCACTACGTTTCTCACAACAATAATCGTGTACATTCACATTCGTTTGTTGCTGCGCATTCTAGGTTTATTCAACGTCAATGTGTAATTGAAAACACCAATGGCACTCATTGATTAATATCGATAGGAGTGCCTCATCGATATTTGTTAATGATTCATATCTACACAAACAATTGGTCACATATGTCATGGCCAATCATACTTCCCCGTATGCCAAGAACCGGCGTTAAAGACAGTTTGCTTTGTAATACTGACATTGTTACAGGACCGTACATCCATGCAGTTACCCGGATCACTGTTCCCCTTCCTGCGCTGGTTTCCAATGACTCGCTCGACTCTGCGCGCGGATCTCCTGGCAGGGATCACGGTTGCACTGGTACTCGTACCACAGAGCATGGCCTACGCACAGCTTGCTGGCCTGCCCGTGGTATATGGACTGTATGCCTCCTTTGTTCCAGTCATTGTCGCTTCGTTGTGGGGCTCATCGAACCAGCTGCATACGGGACCAGAGGCAATGCTGTCACTGATGTCAGCAGCCGCTTAGCTGGAATTTGCCATCCCCGGTACGACTGATTTTATCCAGTTGTCTATCATGCTGGCGCTCATGGTTTGCGTGTTGCCCTGGGGGTGTTTCGTCTTGGTGCAATCGTCAACTTGCTCTCCAGTCCTGTGATCATCGGACTGTCGCAATTGAGCAAGATCATCGGCGTACCTTTCCCACGCTCGGACTCGTACCTGTCTGATCTGTGGCGTGTACTCGAACAAGTCCCCCAGGTTCACTGGGGAACACTGGCCTTAAGCCGATCAGCGAACACTGTCTCCCGGTCCGTTTCGATGGCTCACTAACCTTCGTCAACGTCGCCTACTTCGAGGACATGATCCTCGAGGCTCATGCCGACTTTCCACAGGCCAGAACCATTCTCGTCGTTGGTAGTGGCATCAATGAAATCGATGCTTCCGGCGAGGAAAAGATCCGTGAAGTCGCCGGGCGCTTGCGCAAGGTTGGTGTCAACCTTGTCTTCAGCGGTCTGAAACACCAGGTGATGCGCGTTCTGGAGAAAAGCGGCCTGGTCGAGGAATTCGGTCGCGCGGCCTTCTTTACCGACAAGGAAACTGCGCTGCATCGGCTCAACAAACGCTTCAGCCATGCTGCCAACGCGCCTAACTTCGATAACCGGCTCGCGGCGTCCGTTACACGGCGCTGATCAGGGCAAACACCCATCTCACCGCTATTGGTCCTGCACATTTGCCTGAAGGGAATGTACAGGCCTCGTAGTGGCCAATCATGTATTTCGGCAGTGCTTTAGATAGTAAACAATATGGCTAGCCCGTAACACCTTGTTTCAGGTACAATTAGCCGCCTGTTTTCCAGGTGTCCCGTATCACACATACTGACCCTGCCTGTACCACCCGTAACGATATAGAAGGAGATGACGCGCATGCAGCCCCTGGTTGGTGTCATTATGGGTTCCAGTTCCGACTGGGAAACCATGCAACATGCCACCGAGATGCTCGAGCGTCTTGGCGTGCCGTATGAAACGCGTGTCGTGTCGGCGCACCGTACGCCGGATCTCCTGTTCGAGTATGCCGGGAGCGCGGCAGAACGTGGCCTCGAAGTGATCATTGCCGGCGCCGGCGGTGCGGCCCACCTGCCGGGTATGGCGGCGGCAAAAACACCGCTGCCGGTACTCGGGGTACCTGTGCAATCGAAAGCCCTGAAAGGTCTTGATTCGCTCCTGTCTATTGTACAAATGCCGGCCGGCATCGCAGTCGGCACACTTGCCATCGGCAAGGCCGGTGCCGCGAATGCCGCAGTACTGGCTGCCAGCATCCTCGGCAACAAGCACCCCGAGATCCGCAAGGCGCTCGAGGCCTTCCGCGCCGAACAAACCGAGACCGTATTGGCCAAACCGGATCCGCGTCCTGCATCATGAAAGTAGGTGTTCTTGGTGCCGGCCAGCTGGGCCGTATGCTGGCTCTTGCAGGTATCCCGCTTGGGGTTGAATTCGTCTTCTACGACAGCGCTGAAAATGTCTGCACGAAACACCTCGGCGACTTTGTTCAGGGATCGTTTGATGATTTCGACAAGCTCGCCACCTTCATCGATGGTGTCGATGTCGTCACTGTCGAGTTCGAGCATATCCCGGTCGCCAGTCTCGAATGGCTCGCCAGGCGCGTCCCGGTTCGACCTGCCCCCGGCGTCGTCGCGATTGCCCAGGATCGCCTGCTCGAAAAGCAGATGTTCACGAAGCTCGGTATCCCGACACCCGCTTACACCGCAATCGACGATGAACAGCAAATGATCGAGGCATGCAGCGCGATCAGTGCAACACGACTGGCCAAGTCACGCCGCGCCGGTTACGACGGCAAGGGGCAGCAGCTCATTAGCGTGGATACCGATGCCGCGCAGG
>JASFME010000191.1:0-4365 GCA_050117725.1 Granulosicoccaceae bacterium
CCGGCATCGAGTCTGGTCTTGATCGCGGCAACAAAACCGCGCACCGGCGGTGCTGCCGCAACCTGCGCTTTCAGGGTATCGGGCGAAACCTTCGCGCTGCGTTCGGCGATCTCCTCGTGCTTGCGCGCGATGATCTTTTTCAGAATGTCCGGCGTATCTGTCATGATGATTGCCCTGGAATGTAACGCAAAGTGCGCAAAGGCGCAGAGAGCGCGGAGAATAAAATCAATATTTTTATCATTGTGTTCTTAAGCGCCCTCTGCGACTCCGCGTCCTCTGCGTTAATCAGAACGAATTTGATATGGAGACAAGCGCGTCGAGTTTGTCACGGGCGGCACCACTGGCAATGACTTCCTGTGCCTTGTTGATACCCGCTTCCAGGCTGTCCACGAGGTCTGCAGCATAAATCGCGGCACCGGCGTTGAGCACGACGATGTCGCGGGCGGGACCCGATTCGTTATCGAGGACCCTTTTAACAATCGCCAGGCTTTGCTGCGCACTGTCCACGGTAAGCGCGTTGATATCACCACGTTCAATGCCGAACTGTTCGGGTGTAATCGTGTAGGTCGTGATCGCGCCGTTTCTGAGTTCGGCAACTTTTGTCGGCGCAGCGATACTGATCTCGTCCATGCCGTCTTCGCTGTGCACGACGAGTACGTGGTTGCTGCCGAGCGCCTTCAGGACCTCCGCCAGCGGTTCCACGAGTTCGTCGCTGAACACGCCGAGCAGCTGGTTGGGCGCACCGGCCGGGTTGGTCAGCGGCCCGAGCACATTGAAGATGGTGCGCACACCCATTTCCCGGCGCGGCCCGATGGCGTGTTTCATCGCACTGTGATGCAACGGTGCGAACATGAAGCCGACCCCGATCTGCTCGATACATTGTTCCACCTGCTGCGGCGTGAGCTCGAGATTCACGCCGGCGGCCTCGAGCAGGTCGGCACTGCCGGACTTGCTCGAAACCGAGCGGTTGCCATGCTTGGCAACAATGCCACCGGCG
Organism: Granulosicoccaceae bacterium; assembly: GCA_050117725.1. Taxonomy (GTDB): domain Bacteria; phylum Pseudomonadota; class Gammaproteobacteria; order AKS1; family AKS1; genus JASFJH01. The sequence goes on from JASFME010000191.1 coordinate 998, forward strand.
GCAGCGACAACGAAGGTGCTGGCGGTCGAGATATTGAAGGTATTGGCGCTGTCACCGCCCGTGCCAACGATATCCACAACGTGCTCACCGCTGACTCTGACCCCGGTGGCGAGTTCACGCATGACACTGGCCGCGGCCGTAATTTCATCCACGGTTTCACCCTTCATGCGCAGACCGATGAGAAAACCGCCGATCTGTGCCTGGGTCGCCTCGCCGGTCATGATCAGGCGCATCACGGCCGTCATCTCGTCGCGTGACAGGTCCTGTCGTTCGAGTACCCTGCGTATCGCTGTCTGCATATCCATCGTGATTCCCCGGCGCTATTTATTCTGTTCGAGAAAATTTTTCAACATATCGTGACCATGCTGGGTCAGGATTGACTCGGGGTGAAACTGCACGCCCTCCACGGCCAGCTGCCTGTGCCGCACGCCCATGATCTCGTCGATGTTGCCGGCCTCGTCCCCGGTCCAGGCCGTGACTTCAAGACATTCCGGCAGGCTGTCCTTGTCGATAACGAGCGAATGATAACGCGTCGCCTCGAGCGGGTTCGCCAGGCCCCTGAATACACCTGTGTCGTGGTGATACACCATCGAGGTCTTGCCGTGCATGATGCTGTTGGCGTGCAAGATCTTGCCGCCAAACGCCTGGCCGATACTCTGGTGGCCGAGGCACACACCGAGGATCGGGATCTGCCCGGCAAAGGTCTTGATCGCCTCGACCGACACGCCTGCCTCGTTCGGCGTGCATGGCCCGGGCGAGATCACGAGGTACTTCGGTGCCAGTTTCGCGATCTCGTCTATCGTAATTTGATCATTACGGTAGACATGCACATCCGCACCCAGTTCGCCGAAATACTGCACGAGGTTGTAGGTGAACGAATCGTAATTGTCGATCATTAATAACATATCAAAAATCCAACGCAGAGGCGCAAAGACGCAGAGAACGCAAAGTGCTATAGATTATTAACAATTCGTCTTACTCCACTTTTCATAACCGGAACATTAAAGTTCAGTAATAAGCCCAAACGCTTATCAGATAATTTCAAATATGACAATAACTGAGCCTCATGTACCGGTAATAAGTTTTCAGTTACTTTTAATTCAACTGCCAAAATATTTTCAACAAGGATATCCATCCTGTATGCAACATCAAACTTAAGCCCTTTATATTCGGCGGTTATTGGCACTTCTGACAAACACTCTATCCCTCTAATTTCCAGTTCTTTTAGTAAGCACTGCTGATAGACATTTTCAAGCAACCCTGGCCCAAGAACTCGATGCACATTAATAGCTGCACCAATTACCGTATGTGCCAACTCATTCTCTTTCATTTCGCCCTCCTTGGCGTACTTTGCGTCTTGGCGTCTTAGCGTTAGATCTTACCCCAATCCTTTCGAGGCCATAGCCACGGCGCGGAAGATCGCCCGGCCCTTGTTCATGGTCTCATCCCACTCGTTCTGCGGCACGGAGTCGGCAACGATCCCGGCGCCGGCCTGGATATGCAGCTGGCCGTGCTTGATCACGGCGGTGCGGATCGCGATCGCCGTGTCCATGTTGCCGCTCCATGACAGGTATCCGACTGCACCGGAATACACGCCTCGCTTGACCGGTTCAAGTTCGTCGATGATCTCCATGGCGCGGATCTTCGGCGCGCCGCTGACGGTACCGGCGGGGAAGGTGGCACGCAACGCGTCGATCGCCGACATGCCCTTTTTCAGTTTGCCGGTGACATTCGAGACGATATGCATGACGTGCGAATAACGCTCGATGATCATCTTGTCAGTGAGCTGTACGCTGCCAATCTCGGCGACACGACCAACATCGTTACGGCCCAGATCGATGAGCATAAGATGCTCGGCAAGTTCTTTCGGATCATTGAGCAGCTCTTCTTCCAGCGCCCGGTCTTCGGCCTCGGTCTTGCCGCGCGGCCGCGTACCGGCGATTGGCCGCACCGTGACCTCGCCGTCCTCGACGCGCGTCAGGATCTCCGGCGAGGAACCGACGATCTGGAAATCATCGAGATCGAGGTAATACATGTATGGCGACGGGTTCAGCGTACGCAGTGCGCGGTATAAATCGAGCGGTGCTGCCGCAAACGGGATCGACAGGCGCTGCGACAGCACGACCTGCATCGTATCGCCCTCGACGATATAGTCCTTGATGCGATCCACGGCCTGCATAAAACCGTCCTGCGTGAAGCCGCTGATAAAGTGACTCTCCTCGACCTTCGCCCCCGGTTCACCATGCGCGTATTCAGGCGTGGCCTGCTTCAGCTTGGCGACGATCGTGTCGAGCCGCGCTTGCGCGATGTTGAAGGCATCGTCGATCGCCGGGTTGACATGGATCACGACATACAGCTTGCCGGACAGGTTGTCGAACACGACCACCTCGTCGGAGACCATGAGCAGGATGTCCGGGTTGTCGAGCGGGTCCGGGTTCGGGCAGTGCGCCAGCTTCGGTTCAATATAGCGGATCGTGTCATAACCGAAGTAGCCAACCAGGCCGCCGGTGAAGCGCGGCATACCTTCAACCTCGGGCATATGGTAGCGGGCCTGGAATTGCTCGATGAAGGCGAGCGGGTCGATCTCCTCACGCGATTCCATGACCTCGCCGTCTTTCTCGATCTCGATGTTGTGGCCACGCACACGCATCAGGGTGCGGCATGGCAGACCGATGATCGAGTAACGGCCCCATTTTTCACCACCCTGCACGGATTCAAACAGGTAGGTATACGGGCCGTCGGCGAGTTTCAGGTAGGCGCTTAACGGCGTGTCGAGATCGGCCAGCACCTCGCGCATGAGCGGGATGCGGTTATGGCCCTCAGCGGCAAGCGCGTTGAATTGTTCGGGGGTCATTGTCATTTCCTTCAAGAGTAACGGACAGTGCAAAACGATTGGACGTACGCGTGTGCATCCAGCGCCACCATCGTTTGTCCCGTCTGTTGTCCATACACTCTCCCAATGACAATGCAGCCAATTGTATTACGGTCAGGAAGCGGCCTGTTCAATAACCGCAGCTTCGAGAAGGGATTCTAGCTCAACCATCGAATCAATCAAGGCATCCGGTTTCGCATCGGCAATATTCTTGCCGTGATTGTAACCGTAGCTCATGCAGATGATCTGAAAGCCGGCCGCGCGCGCTGCCTTCACATCGCTGACCGAGTCACCGATCATGGTCGATTGCGCCGGCGTCACGCCGAAAAACTCGGCGGCATGCAGCAACGGCATCGGATCCGGTTTCTTCTTCGGCAGCGCGTCGCCGCTGATGACGATCGCGAACTTGTCATAGATCCCGAGTTCCTTGAGCAACGGCACGGTAAAGGCCTCGGCCTTGTTCGTCACGCAACCGAGCTTGTAACCGGCCCGTTCC
>JASFME010000192.1:0-4349 GCA_050117725.1 Granulosicoccaceae bacterium
ACCTCTTCACCGGTAAATGAATGCGGCGCCGGGAAATACAGCACGAGGCCTTCGTCGATGACCGCATCGTCGGCATCACGAAAACGCCGGAACACGGCCTGCCTCGGCGCGGGCAACGTGCCGCACAGTTGTTTCGAGATGGATGCCGCGTCAGGCCCCGAGACGCGGATGATGCCGACGCCGCCACGCCCGGCAGGCGTGGCGATCGCGGCGATGGTTTCGTTGACTGAGGCCATCGCGGCTGGCCGCCCGGCTTATCCCTTGCCTTCGGTAACGCGCTTCGTGATCACCCACTGCTGCGCAATCGACAGGATGTTGTTGGCGGTCCAGTACAGGACGAGACCGGCGGGGAAGAACAGGAAGAACACCGTGAACATGATCGGCAGCATCATCATGATCTTCTTCTGCATTTCGTCCAGCGGCGAGGGGTTGAGCTTTTGTTGCAATATCATGGTCACGCCCATGACGATCGGCAGGACGAAATAGGGATCAGGTGTCGACAGGTCTTTAATCCACAACACGAACGGCGCCTGGCGCAGTTCCACCGATTCGAGCAACACCCAGTACAGGGCGATGAACACGGGTATCTGGATCAGGATAGGCAGGCAACCACCGAACGGGTTGATCTTCTCTTCCTTGTACAGCTTCATCATGGCCTGCTGCATGCCCTGCTTGTCATCACCGAAGCGTTCCTTGAGCTGTTGCAGGCGCGGCTGCATCTTGCGCATACGTGCCATGGAACGGTAACTCGTCTCCGACAGCTTGTAGAACACGAGCTTGATGAGCAGGGTCAGGATGATGATGGACCAGCCCCAGTTGCCGAGGAGGCCATGGATCTGTTTCATGAGCCAGTAAATCGGTTTGGCCAGCACGGTCAACCAGCCGTAATCAACCGTCAGTTCCAGGTGCGGTGCGAGTGCTTCGAGTTCATTCTGCAGTTTAGGCCCGACGAACATCTTTGCCTTGATCGTCGCTGTCTGACCGGCAGCGACCTGTGTCGGGTTTGCCACCATACCGACCACAAACTGATCGTTGGCCGTGGCCTTCGTGTAAACATGGTTGGCCTGGCCTTCATCGCCGGTCCATGCAGCAATAAAATAATGCTGGATCATTGCAACCCAGCCACCCTTGATATCACGTGCCAGATTCTTGTCACGCATATCATCGAAATCAAATTTCTCGTAGGGCTCTTCCGGGCTGGAGACGACGGCGCCCGTAAAGGTATACAGGAACTTTGATTCGCGTTCAGCATAGGCGCGCTTCAACTGCCTGTAGAAGCGTCCGTTCCACGCCGCGTTGCCACTATTGTGGACGCGGTATTCAACGTCGATATCATATTTGCCGCGCGTGAAGGTATAGACCTTATCAATCTTTACGCCGTTTTCACCCCGCCACTCGAGCGTGACAGCCAGCGTGTCTTCGCCATCACGCATGGCATAGCTGCCTGCTGTAGATTGATAAACAGCCGTATGTTTCGGTGCGTTATCACCGAGCAGGCCGCTTTGCGAAATAAACAGGTTGGCCTGTTCATCGGTCATCAAGCGGAACGGTTGGTCAGGCGTATCGACTGACACCGGGTACTTGACCAGGTCAACCTTGCGCAGATCACCGCCCATGGTGTCGATTTCAATATCGAAAACATCGGTCGTGACGTGGATGCGTTTGCTTTGCGGTGCCTCGATCGGCGGACGCTGCACACCTTCTATGGCTGTCGCAGCACCTGTAACGGCGGGAGCAGTGGGTAAATCTTCACTTGGTACCGCCTGTGGGCTTACCGCTTTGGCCGGCTCCGGCTGCGCCAGTTGACCATAGTCGCGTTCCCAGGCCTGCCAGATCAGAAACAGCACCAGCGCGAGGGATATATATAATAAGGTACGAAACTTTTCCATGCGTCACTTCATTTTGTTTTATCGGGGACAGGATCAACACCACCAGCGTGCCATGGCCCGCAGCGGCCAATGCGACGTAGTGCCAGCCAGCCGCCTTTCATGATGCCAAAGCGTTCAACAGCGGTATGGGCATAACAGGAACAGGACGGATAGAAACGGCAGTTCTGACCCAGCAGGGGGCTGATCAACCGTTGGTAAAACTTGATGAATAACAGGATTACTGTGCGCATTTTTCTGCCAGTTGTTGCCATTGCTCGTCCAGGATGTCGCGCAGTGTATCACGTGACTCCCTGTCTGCACCTCTGCGTGCAATTACGACTATATCGTTAGCACCGAGTTGCTCATATGCTGCGCGAAAGCTCTCCCTGACAATGCGTTTAATGCGGTTACGTGCCACGGCCTTGCGCACATTTTTCTTCGCTACGGCAAGCCCCAGCCTGGCATGATCCAGATGGTTCGGACGTGCCAAAACTGTAAACACGCGGCTACCGATCTTGACGGGGTGGGAGAAAACGCGCTGGAACTCTTCCGGCCGGGTAAGGCGATCATTACGGCGAAAGCGCGTCCTGTTCACAGCTAGCACACAACGATGTCCGGTTCGCAAGTATGCAAACCGGCATGTTGCTATCCTCAGGCGCTCAGACTTGCGCGGCCCTTGGCACGACGGGCATTGATGATCTTGCGACCACTCTTGGTCTTCATGCGCGCACGGAAACCGTGGTTGCGCTTGCGCTTGATGAAACTCGGCTGAAACGGTCTTTTCATGACGTTGCCTGCTTAAATCCTGTTTGGGTTCATTCCGTAATCGCCCGCAGCTGCGCAGTGATTACCCGAAAGGCGCGCAAAGATACTGCTTTTGGCCGGGAAGATCAATATTTTCAAGCCAAATCAGCAACAAAGCAGGGTGTGGATAACTTATTCACAGCGCGCTACACTGTGCTGCTCCCGCGCGGCGCTGACAGGACGCCGGCGGCTCTGAATATAACAATTATAATTTCTTATCTTGTTGATTATACAACATTAATAATTAGGCAGCATCGCGAACGTGAGTACCTCTTTGTGGCAACAATGTCTGGACCGGCTGGAAGGTGAACTCAGCCCGGAACAGTTCAATATGTGGATCCGTCCACTGCACGCCGAGGAGGGTGGAGATAACCTGCGACTGCTCGCGCCCAACCGGTTTGTGCTCGATTCGATCCGTGACCAGTACCTGGAGTTGATCAATTCCACTGTTAATCGCCTCGGTAACGGTACCTCGCCAAGGGTGTTACTCGAAATCGGCAGCCGTCGCGCACCAGCCAGCGAACCAACGCCGGATATCAACACGCTCCGACAGCAAAGCAGTGCACCGGCCCAGGAAGCTCCGCCACCACTGCATAACAGTGCCCTGAACCGCAATTTCACCTTTGATTGCTTCGTCGAGGGCAAATCCAATCAGCTTGCCCGTGCAGCCTCGCAACAGGTCGGTGAAAACCCGGGCAGCGCCTATAACCCGTTGTTGATCTACGGCGGGGTTGGCCTGGGTAAAACCCATCTTATGCACGCGATCGGTAACCTGATCCTGGACAACAACCCGCAGGCCCGCGTCGTCTACCTGCACTCCGAACGTTTTGTTGCTGACATGGTGAAGGCGCTGCAACACAACACGATCAATGATTTCAAACGCTACTATCGCAGTGTCGATGCGCTGCTCATCGATGACATCCAGTTTTTCGCTGGCAAGGAACGCTCCCAGGAAGAATTCTTTCATACATTCAATGCGTTACTGGAAAAACAGCAACAGGTCATCATGACCTGTGACCGTTACCCGAAAGAGGTGGAAGGTCTCGAGGAGCGACTTAAATCACGCTTTGGCTGGGGGCTGACGGTTTCGATTGAACCTCCTGAACTTGAAACGCGGGCCGCGATCCTGATGAACAAGGCCGAGCAGATCGACGTCGATCTGCCGCGTGAAGTCGCGTTTTTTATCGCGCAACGCATCCATTCGAATGTGCGTGAACTCGAAGGGGCACTGCGTCGTGTCGTGGCCAATGCACATTTTACCGGCCGGCCGATTACACTTGATTTTACGAAGGAAGCCCTGCGTGATCTGCTGGCCTTGCAGGACAAGCTGGTCAGCATTGAGAATATCCAGAAAACCGTGGCAGAGTATTACAAAATCCGCGTCGCCGAGTTACTGTCAAAACGGCGTAGCCGCTCGATTGCGCGACCCCGCCAGGTGGCGATGGCACTGGCCAAGGAACTGACCTCGCACAGTCTGCCGGAAATCGGTGATGCCTTTGGCGGGCGCGATCACACTACTGTCTTGCACGCCTGCAAAAAAATCCTCGAACTGCGGGAGACAGATATGCGTATCAACGAGGACTACAACAACCTGTTGAGAACCCTGTCAAGTTGATGTGGATAACTTATGAATAAATTATAGCTGTGGATAACTCGTATAGTTATCCACAGCATTCA
>JASFME010000193.1:0-4336 GCA_050117725.1 Granulosicoccaceae bacterium
CCGAAGATGCCGGCGCACCGGCACTGCCAGAGACATCGTTGCGCAATATTATCGGCCTGGGACTGACCGAGGCCATGCAGACACTTTACCCGGATGAAGACGAGGCCATGATCCAGCGACTGTGCCGGGCCTATCGTCACCATTTTGTGGAAATGGGCAAGGGCGACTCGGAGCTGTTCGAGGGTGTTGAACAGATGCTCGAAGCCCTGCGCGAACAGGAATTCCAGCTTGCCGTGGCCACCGGCAAGGCACGGGTCGGACTCAAACGCATTTTCGACAAAACCGGTTACGACCGGTATTTTCATGCCAGCCGTTGCGCTGATGAAACAAGCTCCAAGCCCCACCCGCAAATGTTGCATGAACTCATGCAGGAACTCGGCACAACACCGGCGCGCACGCTCATGATCGGTGACAGTGAATATGACCTGGTGATGGCCAGTAATGCCGGTACGGCATCGCTGGGGGTGAGCTATGGCGTTCATGATTGCCAACGACTCCTGGGCCATCAGCCCCTGACCTGCGTCAACACGGTGACGGAACTGCACAACGTGTTGTGCGGGACGAATGACAAACGCTTGTCTTCATCCGCCTGAGTGCCATAATCAACAATATCTTGTGACAACACCGGGGACGCCATGAACGATCAACAGCCGGAAAGCTTTGAAAAGGACATCATTAACCGCCTTGCCTTCGCCGCGCTCAACGAGCAGCGCAAGACGCGACGCTGGAATATCCTGTTTCGCACCCTGTTCCTGGTGTGGCTGTTCAGCTTTCTTGCCATAATTATTGCCAAACCGGGTGCCAAGGTCGATCTGGGACGCGGCGCTGCACATACTGCGTTGATAGACGTTAATGGTGTCATTGCTGCCGACCAGTCTGCTAATGCAGACAATATTGTCACTTCTCTGCGTGAAGCCTTTGAAAACAAGCATGCCAGGGCAATCATCCTGCGTATTAACAGTCCAGGCGGTAGCCCGGTTCAGGCCGGTTACATCAATGACGAGATCATCCGGCTGCGTAATGATTTTCCGAACAAGAAGGTCTATGCGGTGATCGTCGATATCTGCGCCTCCGGCGGTTACTACGTTGCCGCAGCCGCCGATGAGATCTATGCCGACAAGGCCAGCATGGTCGGCTCAATTGGCGTGCTCATGAACGGCTTCGGCTTCACAGGCAGTATGGACAAGCTCGGTGTTGAACGTCGCCTGCTGACAGCCGGTAAAAACAAGGGCTTCCTCGATCCTTTCTCTCCGCTCAAGGAGGAAGAGGTTGCACACGCGAAAACCCTGCTCGATAACATTCACGAACAGTTCATCAATGTCGTGAAAAATGGCCGCGGTGATCGTCTGGCCGATGATGAGCGGCTGTTCAACGGTTACATCTGGACCGGCGAGAAAAGCATGCAGCTTGGCCTGGTCGATGGCCTGGGCAACAGTAGTTATGTCGCAAGAGAAATCGTCGGCGAGGAAGATATCGTCGACTACACCAAACGTCCAGACTTCCTGGACCGCTTTGCAGAACAGTTCGGGGTAGCAATGGCCAATACACTTGGTATGTCGCTGGGCCTGAAACAGTTAAGCATCGAGTGAGGCTATGTCTATGTCTTGCAACAGTCTGAAACGTCTATTGTCGATGGCAGGGATCTTTCTGCTTGCGTCATCAACTGTATTGGCTGCAGACAATACTGTTCTTGAGCCCATCAAGCTAACAGACGAGGTTTGGGCGATAGTCGGTCCATTGAGTAACCGTACGCCACAAAACCTGGGGAACAATGCAACGTTTGGCCTCGTGGTGACCAATGAGGGTGCGGTACTTGTCGACCCGGGCGGCAGTTATCTCGGCGCGAAACAATTGCACGGGGTGGTGAAGAAGATTACCGATAAACCTGTCAAGTATGTCATCAATACCGGTGGCCAGGATCACCGCTGGTTTGGCAATGATTATTTCAGCCAGCTCGGCGCCAAGGTCATCGCCAGCAAGAATGCGGTTGCCGATCAAAAGCAGCGTTTCAACAGCCAGTGGAATCGCATGGCCAATACGGCTGGTGAGGCGGCATTGCAGGGGACAAAAGCCAGGCACGCAGATATTGTGTTTGATACGTCCCACACTTTCTCGCTTGGTGGTATTGCATTCGAGCTACATCACAGGGGACAGGCGCATACACCTGGTGACAGTTACGTCTGGTTACCTGCGCAGCAGGTCTTGTTTACGGGTGACATTGTCTATACCGAGCGTATGCTGGGTGTAAGCGAGCATTCCAACAGCAAGAGCTGGCTGGCAGTGTTCGAGGCGATGGCGGCACACAAGCCTGCACACGTGGTACCGGGACACGGTCATCCGACCGACCTGAACACGGCGACACGCGATACTTACGATTACCTCGCGTTTCTGCGCAAAAGCGTCGCCGCCTTCATGGAAGAGGGGCACGACATCAGTGACATAGGAAAGGTTGATCAGTCTGCCTTTAGCTACCTGCAGAATTTTGACAGTCTGAATGGTCGCAATATCCAGAAAGTGTATCGCGAGATGGAGTGGGAGTAAGTGCTGGCTAGATGGCCCGCAGGCCTTCGTTTTCCAGCATACGCACGAGACGTATCAAGGGCAGGCCGATCAGCGTATTCGGGTCGTCACCCTCGAGTCGTTCAAACAGGCTGATACCCAGCGCTTCCGATTTGAAACTGCCGGCGCAGTTATAGGGCTGTTCTTTTTTCAGGTAATTCTCGATCTGCGAATCAGACAATTCACGAAATACGACGTGAAATGGCACAACCTCGGTCTGACTATGTCCGGTGTCACTGTTGTGCAGGCACAGCCCGGTATAGAAGGTTACGGTTTTCCCCGAGGCATTGCGTAGTTGGGCAACGGCTTTTTCATGTATGCCGGGCTTGCCGAGAATGTCCTCACCGATCACGGCGACCTGGTCGGAACCAATCACCAGTGCATGCGGGTGACGGGTGGCCACGGCGCGGGCCTTGGCCTCACTCAGCCGCGCGACAAGCTGTTGCGGTGATTCACCCTCAAGCGGGGTTTCGTCAATCTCCGGAGCGTCGGTATCGAACGGCAGGCCGAGCTTGTCGAGAACGGCCTTGCGAAACGGGGAGGTCGAGCCGAGCACGAGTTTCGGCTGTGCACTATCAGTCACGGTACTGCTTCCTGCGTGTTATTCGATTTCAACCAGCACTTCATCCGGGTTGACGCTGTCACCCTTGCTGACATGGATGGCGCGGATTGTACCTGAAATCGGCGCCTGGATTTCGGTTTCCATCTTCATCGCCTCGGTGATCAGTACCGCATCGCCGGCACTGACGGCATCACCCTCGGCAACCAGAACATCGACAATGCTGCCCGGCATCGAGGTGGTAACATGCCCCGGTTCAGTAGCCTTCGGGCGTTTACTGCCTTTTACTTCGCCGCCTTTGCCAGCCACATCATCAGGCATGATTTCATCAAGGGTTTCGACCAGAACTTCTTCCGGTATTCCGTCAATCGACAGGTAGAAAGGGCGGACCTCCTTGCCCTTGTGGCCGGAGCCGGTGACCTTGATGTGATAGCTCTCGCCGTGCATGGTTACGTTGAATTCGACAGGTGCGCCGTGGGCCCGGGTCTCAACGGGTATTGGCTCCAGTGGTTCAGGCTCAAGCTGGCCGTCCTTGCGGGCCTGTAAAAAGTCGCGGCCGATCTCCGGGAACATGGCAAACGTCAATACATCTTCCTCGCTTTGCGCCAGTTCCCCGACGTCATTGCGCAGGTTGTCCATCTCCGGCCTGAGCAGATCCGCAGGGCGTACATCGATAACATCTTCATTACCAATCGCCTGGCGTTGCACCATCGAGTTTACTTCGCCCGGTGCCTTGCCGTACTTGCCCTGCAGGTACAGTTTTACTTCATTGGTAATGGTTTTGTAACGTGCGCCGGTCAACACATTCAGAACCGCCTGGGTGCCTACGATCTGCGAGGTCGGCGTGACCAGCGGCGGGTAACCGAGATCTTCGCGGACACGCGGGATTTCCTGTAACACATCGTTGATGCGATCCAGTGCACCCTGTTCGCGTAATTGCGAATACAGGTTGGAGATCATGCCACCGGGTACCTGGTTGACCTGTACCCGCGTATCGAGGCCGGTCATCTCGCTTTCAAACTGGTGATATTTCTTGCGGATTTCCTTGAAGTAGAAACCTATTTCCTGCAGCAGTTCGAGATCCAGCCCGGTATCGTGTTTCGTGCCACGCAGGGCCGCAACCATGCTTTCCGTTGGTGCATGCGAGGCGCCACCGGAGAAAGCGGAAATAGCGGTATCGATATGCCGGCAGCCATTCAGGATCGATGCAATATGGTT
>JASFME010000194.1:0-4310 GCA_050117725.1 Granulosicoccaceae bacterium
GCCACGGCGCTGGTCGCCTCGTACTCGAACTGGCCAAGGCAAGGCAAGTGCCGGTCCGTGAGGCGGGCGAGGCATTGCTTCAGGGACAGTACTGGGAGGAACTGCCGGTATGAAACTGTCTCCCGATCAAAAACTCGATATACAGGAAATTCTGAAAGATCTGGACACGTACCGGCCGCGACGCAAGGGCTGGATCTGGCGCAAGCAGATCGACAACCACACGATTGGCCCGTTCGTTTACAAAAACAGCTCGGAAAATCTGCACAACTCGGTACCCCTGCCGGCAGCCGATTATTTCGACAATATCGACCCGCAGTGTGACTGTGTGATCACCACCGAGATTGCCTCGGGACGGTTCGAGGATGACCTGCGCCGCATGCGCATGGCTGCCTGGCACGGTGCCGACCATATCATGGTGATACGTACGACGGGGCAGTCGCATATCGATGGTCTTATCGAAGGCACACCGGAAGGGATTGGCGGTATCCCGATCAGCCGGAAACAGGTCCGGGCAACCCGCAAGGCGCTCGATGCCATCGAAGACGAGGTCGGCAGGCCGATCAACTTCCATTCGTATGTGAGCGGGGTGGCCGGCCCGGAAATCGCTGTGCTATATGCCGAGGAGGGCATGAATGGTGCGCACCAGGACCCGCAGTACAATGTGCTGTACCGGGATATCAACATGCATCGTTCCTTTGTCGATGCCGCCGAGGCAAAAAAGATCATGGCGGATGCCGGCATCCTGCAGCTCGATGGGGCACATAATGCCAATGCGACGGCCAAGCAGGCGTGGAAAGTCACGCCGGAGCTGTTTGTGCAGCATGCCATCAATACGGCTTATTCGCTTGCAGCGGGCATGCCCAATGAACTGATCGCACTGTCCACGGTACCGCCGACGGCGCCACCGGCACCGAAGCTGCGCCTCGATCTGCCCTACGCGATTGCCTTGCGCGAATTGTTTGCCGGCTTCAGGTTCAGGGCGCAGCAGAATACCCGCTACATGGCGTCGGATACGATGGAGGCAACCATCACGCATGTGCTGGACACGCTGATCTCGCGTATGACCTCGGCTGATATCCAGAGCACGATCACACCGGATGAAGGCCGCAACATCCCCTGGCATTACAACAATATTGCCGGCGTGAATACGGCGCGACAGACCCTGATGGGTGTCGACGGCATCGTGGAACAGGTCGAGGTCAAACAGGATGGCCCGTTGCGTGACACGGTGCGCGAACTCAAGGAGCGCGCAGTGCTTTTCCTCGAGGAGATACTCGAAGGCGGCGGCTACTACGCGGCAGTCGAGTCAGGACAGTTTGTTGACCAGGGCTATTACCCGGAGCGCAAGGGCGACGGCATTGTGCGTGATCCGGATGGCGGGGATGGCGCGGCTACGGTGATCCCGCGTGAAGCGGACTATGGTGCACCGGTATGCAGCCACTTTGGCCACAACCGCTACGCAGATAACGAGTCCACGCCCTGTGCCGACTATGGCGGTTGCACGCTGTGTGATCCCTCGAAGATACAATACATCGATGAACTCGACCCCGCCGACAATGTCGAGCAACGTCTGCAACAGACGCTTGCCGACAGGCAGGCAGGCCTGCTCAGACCGGAAGTGGAAAAGCATGGCGACAATATCGTGTGCGTCAGCCTGTTTGTGCCCGAGCGCACGGAGGTGGCGGAAGCGGCGGCACTGGAAATGGCACGCCATATGGGACTGAAGGATCCCGAGGTGATCAATCAGCGCATCATGCACCCGGCGGAAGGCAGCATGTTTGAAATCAAGGGCGTACTCGACATTGCCATCCGTATCGATGAACTTGAGATGCCGCGTCACGAGGCACCACTGCCCGATACCGAGATCGAGGAGTGGGTGCGTCCACGCAAGTTGCATGTCGTGGCCGCGACCGTTGGCGAGGACGAGCACTCGGTCGGGCTGCACGAGATACTCGACATCAAGCACGGCGGCATCGAGAAGTATGGCTTCCACTGCCATGACCTCGGCACCTCGGTGTTGGTAGAAAAGCTTCTCGATAAAGCAGAACAGACCGGTGCCTGTGCCGTGTTAATATCGACCATTGTCACCCATGAGCATATTCACGAACAGCATATGCGGCATCTGCATGAGCTGGCCAGGCAGCGTGGTCTGCGTGAGCAACTGGTCCTGGTTGCCGGTGGTGGGCAGGTGACCGATGCGCTGGCGCGTAAATGCGGTATGGATGCGGGATTTGGCCATGGCACGACCGGCCGCGATGTCGGCAGTTTCCTGGTGCGGACATTACGGGCAAGGCAAACAGCATGACAACCCCTTATCTCACTATCGATCTCGACAAGATCGAACATAATGCCCGTACCCTGACCGGCCTGTGCGGGGAATACGGTATCGAGGTCAGCGGTGTGACCAAGGTAACGTGTGGCAATCCGGATATTGCCAGGGCCATGCTGCGCGGTGGCGTGACCTCGATAGCCGATTCGCGCCTGGAAAATATCCGGCGCATGAGGGCGGCGGGGGTCGATGCGAACTTCATGCTGCTGCGTATCCCGGCACTGTCAGATGTGGCAAATGTTGTCGAACTGGCAGACCTGAGCCTCAACTCGGAATTGCCCGTACTCGAAGCCCTGTCCGCGGCGGCGACAAGCAAAGGTAAAGTCCATGATGTCATTCTCATGGTGGATCTGGGCGATCTGCGCGAGGGGATCTGGCAGGATGATCTTGTTATGTTTGTCGAGCAGGCGATTGAGCTGCCCGGCATCCGTATCGTGGGGCTGGGCACTAACCTCGCCTGCTTTGGCGGTGTCGTGCCCGGTGTCAGCAATATGAATCAACTCGTGAGCTATGCCAACGAGATACAGCATCACTGCGGTCTTGTGCTCGAATGGATAAGCGCCATCAATTCGAGTGGCCTGGAACTCATTGCTGCGGGAAAGATGCCACCGCGCATCAATCATGCGCGTATTGGCGAGGCCATCCTGCTGGGCCGTGAAACGATCCATCGCAAACCGTGGCCGGATACATACCAGGATGCCTTCGTCCTGTACGCGGAAATCATCGAGCTGAAGAACAAACCCTCCCTGCCGGTAGGGGACAGGGGCGAAGACGCGTTTGGGCATCTGCCAGAGTTCGAGGACCGTGGCGACAGGTTAAGAGCCTTGCTGAATGTCGGCAGAGAGGATATCAACCTGGAGGGAATAGCGCCCCTCGATCCGCGCCTGGGTATCCTGGGAGCCTCGAGTGGTTACCTGGTCGTCGATGCAACGGATGCACAGGATGCTCTCAAGGTTGGCGATGAACTGGCATTCACACTGAATTACAGCGCGCTGCTTGCAGCGATGACATCCGAGTACGTTAAAAAGAAGAGCTTGCAGTCGGCGGCCAGGAAAGAAGAACAATGAGCATTGACCCGAATCATTTAAGCAAAGCCTTTATCCATCTCGACCACCTGACGCATAACATGCGTCTTTTGCAGGAGCTCGTGGGCAAGCGACCCATGTGGCCGGCAATCAAGGCGAATGCCTACGGGCATGGTCTGGAAATCATTGCCCGGCACCTCGTGCGCCTCGGTTATCACACCCTTTGTGTCGCCCATGTTAACGAAGCCATTGCGCTTGTCGAGGCGGGGGTTGATGCCAATATTGTGCTGTTGTCCGCGGCCTTGCCTGAACATAGTGAAGCGATTGTCCGCTATGGTTGTGAACCGACCATCTGCACCCTTGAGATGGCCGAGGCGCTCGCTGCCGAGTCGAAATCAGCGGGCAAGCAGGTCACCGCGCATCTGAAGGTGGAAACCGGCATGGGGCGTATCGGTATCGCGCCGGAGGACGTTGTGCCATTTCTTGAACAGTGCCTGCAGTATCCGACATTAAAGATACGCGGGTTGATGAGTCACTTTGCCTGCGCAGACGAAGCTGACAAGACCTTGTCCTTGCAACAGATTGAACGGTTTAAGTCTGTCATCAAGCAGTCCAGGGCCTTTGGTGTAGAGGTGCATCACATGGCCAACAGTGCCGCGGTTTTCGATCTGCCGGGCGCGCACTTCGACGCGGTACGACCGGGTATCTCTATATACGGTTTGCCGCCATCACACGAGATGATTAATCCGCGCGTGAGCGAGTTAAAGCCCGTGCTGGAATGGAAAAGCCGGATCACCTGTCTGAAAGAAGTGCCCGCCGGTGTCGGCCTGAGTTATGGGCATACCTATCATACGGAACAACCGTCACTGATCGCGACCATACCGGCAGGCTATGGTGACGGGCTCAGACGCAACCTTTCCAATAATTTCGACATGCTGGTGCACGGCCGGCGTTGC
>JASFME010000195.1:0-4282 GCA_050117725.1 Granulosicoccaceae bacterium
GGGAAACGGCGTCGAGGCGACGATCTGCTCAAAAAAAGCCCGGCCCGGCTTGCCCATGATGACGGCTTCCGTGTCCGCCGCCCACTCGATGGCGCGGATAAAGCCACCCGCATCGAGATTCAGGCCGGTTTCGTCCTTGAAGTACTTGTTCATGCCGATGCCAATCAGCGTTGCGCCCTGCTTGCACAAGCGGAAGGCGCGGTTCAGGGCCGCGTAGGTCAGGCCGTCGCGCGCATCGCCGAGCAATACGCAATTTGGCTCGGCTTGATCAATATCGTCGAATTCCTGCTTGATGGATTCGTGCACGAGGCAATAGGGACGCAAACCGTGCTGCCGGATATAGTGTTTCGCGGCGATCGGCGCGGTAAACAGTTCGTCGGGCGCAACGTGCACATTCATGCCGGCGAGCTTGTCGATGATGGCGGCGCTGCTGCTGGTCGCCGTATTCGTAACAAAGCGCAATACGAGGCCCTGGCGGCGTGCCTTCTCCACGGCCTCGGCCGCACCGGGTAGCGGGCGGTTGCCCTCGTAGATTACGCCGCTCAGATCAAGGAACAGGGCCTGCGCGTTCAGAGCCATGCTGCAAATGTAGCGCGATTCGCGCCGAAGATACATCAGCGCGGGAAAACAAACGCGGCAACAAGAACAGCTTTTACCGGCCTAGTTAGATTTTTTAACGAACTTCGTCAGGATGACAATCTGCTGGCCACTGACACGGCCCTCTATTTGTTCGGGGTTATCTGCCACCAGCGAGATATTGCGTACCGCGGTGCCGCGCTTGGCCGTGATACTCGTGCCTTTTACATTCAAGTCCTTGGTGAGGGTAACCGTATCGCCCGCCTCGAGTACCGCGCCGTGGCAGTCGACATGTTTGATCGTATCTTCGTCGGTTTTGCCTTCGCCCGTTGCCTCCGCCCAGGTCCGTGTCTCATCATCCAGGTAGAGCATGTCCAGCAGTTCCTGTGGCCAGCCTTCGGCGCTCAAACGTGTCAGCATGCGCCAGGCCATGACCTGCACTGCGGGTACCTGGCTCCACATGCTGTCGTTAAGGCAGCGCCAGTGATTGACATCGACTTTGGCCGGGTCTTCTATTTGTTCACGGCATGTCCCACACACGAGCACACTCTGCTCCGCGCTGCCGTCCGAATCGGGCGGAACATCATACGCACCCAGATTTTCTGTTGCGCCACACAGTTCACATTTGGAGCCGCTGCGCGTCAGCAATGCCTTGTCTATATTCATAATGTAATGATACTCGAAGTTTATGGGGTGGTGGCAAATGTAAATAGTCGCGAATGGATACGCTTTTTGCTCATCGCCTGTCCCAGTAGCGCTGCATTTCATAATATAAAAAGGAGGCTGTCCAGGTAATCAACAGCAGCCCGGTCAGTGATTCAAGCCCGACCAGGTGTCTTATCGCACCATGCGGTTCTATATCCCCAACACCCAGGGTTGTAAAGTTAGTGTATGAAAAATAGATGCAATCCAGAAATGAGCCACCAAAATTACCTGTCAAATACCCCCAGCCATCAAGTTGCGGAAGAAAATAATAGGCAAGAGAAAAAAGAAATATCTCAATACTGTGAGCAACCAGCGCACCAAAAACACCAATAACGATCCTGAAGCGGTGTTTTATTTTCATTTTCGGAATAGCAGCAGATATTCTATACAGAAATTCATAATGAATAAGCACTGCCAGGGCAATAATCGAAATGTATGCGAGGATTACCGTAACCATGTATTGTTCATCCTGAAAGCTGAGATAATTCTGTTAATTTACAGATATTGGGCCAGCATGTATTGACGGCGGTCTTGTCGGGCGCCAAGGTACAGAGTGTACCGGGCAACGTGTCAGGGCTGGTGATGGTTCATTAGCTCAACACAGCTCACGGGCGTGCAGGGCGAGGCAGCCCCTGCCCCGGACCTTTTGCCGATACCTGCAAAACGCCTGTATAGTATTGTAGAAAATATTCTCCTCAAGAACCAACGCAGGGAGTAGGCATTATGGTGTCAGTTAAACGGCTTGTCCTGGATGTGCTCAAACCCCATCATCCCAACGCGCTCGAGTTCTCCCGGACTATCGCCGAGGTCGGAAGTGACTACATGGTCCATGTCATGGTCAACGAAGTGGACGAGAAAACCGAAACCCTGCAGGTGATTATTGAAGGGGAGGCAGTTGATTTTGACGCCATTGCATTCGCCATTAACAATATAGGCGGTTCATTGCACAGCATTGATGAAGTTGAAGTGCGCAGCGAGCCCACACAAGACCAGGGGTAAGATCCTGTGAGCCTGTTCGGCCAGGTAAGATTTCTCCTGCAGATCACGCGCACCCACGGCATTGTGCGGCGCTATTTTGTGGTAAATGGCTTTGACGGGGCATTGACCATGCTGGGGCTCATCATCGGTTTTCTGATCAGCGCATCGACTGATTTGTCGGTCATCATTACTGCCTGTCTGGGTGCTGCCATTGCGCTGGGCATGAGCGGGGTGAGTAGCGCCTATATCAGTGAAGCTGCCGAACGACGTCACGAACTGTTGAAACTGCAGGAGGCGATGGTCACTGATTTGCAGGAATCCGCGCATGGCGCGGCGGCCCGCTGGGTGCCCATGTTGATCGCGCTGGTAAACGGGCTGGCGCCCTTGCTCATATCTCTTTTGATCATTGTACCGCTGTGGCTGGCGGAACTGGGTGTCCCTCTGCCGCTGTCACCGCTGTATATCGCGATCATGGTTGCCTTGCTGCTGATCTTCCTGCTCGGTGTGTTCCTGGCACGTATCGCAAACATATCCTGGTTACGCAGTGGCCTGCAGGCCCTGTTTGTGGCCATCATCACAGTGGCATTGATTTATCTGGCCGTCGGAGACTGAGGTGCAAGCGCCAGACTGGCACTGTATGGAAACGGATGAGGCGTTGGCCACGCTGGACACCACCGCACAGGGATTGACGAGCGCGACGGCGCAACAGCGCCTGGCCGAGAGCGGCGCCAATCTCCTGCCCGAATCCCGTCGCCGCACACTGCCCGGTATCCTGCTGGGACAGTTCGCCGATTTCATGATCGTGGTGCTGCTGGTCGCGGCACTGATTTCCGGTTTTATTGGTGAAGTGCAGGACACTATCGCCATCCTCGTGATCGTGTTGTTGAATGCGGCCATCGGGGCCGTGCAGGAATACCGCGCCGAACGGGCGGTCGCTGCATTGCGCGCCATGGCCGCACCGGATGCACAGGTATTGCGCGATGGCAAGGCGGTGACACTGCCTGCCGCGGATCTCGTGCCCGGCGATGTGGTCATACTCGAGGCCGGCAATGTCGTGCCGGCCGACCTGCGCCTGTTGCAGAGCGAGGAACTGCAGGCCGATGAATCGGCCTTGACGGGTGAGTCGCATGCCGTCGCCAAGGACACCGCGCGGCTGCATGACGGTGATTTGCCGCTCGGCGACCGTCTCAACCTGGCATTCAAGAGCAGCCTGATCACGCGCGGCCGGGGCCGGGGCGTGGTCGTTGCCACCGGTCTGCAGACCGAGATCGGACAGATCGCGCAATTACTGGAAACCGAAAAGTCCGCGAGGACACCGCTGCAGGTCAGACTGGCCCGCTTTGGCCGTTACCTGGCCCTGGCCGTGCTGGCGATCTGTGCGGTCGTGTTTGTGGCCGGCCTGTTCCAGGGCCAGCCGATCCTGCTCATGTTTTTGACCGCGGTCAGCCTGGCCGTGGCCGCCATCCCCGAAGCATTGCCCGCCGTGGTCACCATCTCGCTCGCGCTGGGCGCGCGTAACCTGATCCGCCACCAGGCACTCGTGCGCAATCTGCCGGCCGTGGAGACACTCGGCTCGGTCACCTACATCTGCGCGGATAAAACCGGCACGCTGACCGAAAACCGGATGACGGCGGAAGTGTTTGTTGCCGCGGGACAACGCAAGGCGGCGTTATCGGCAGAAGATATCGGCCCCTGGCAGGAGCTGGGCCAGGCGCTGGCACTGAATAATGATGTCGCCGACCAGGACGGCAAGCCAACCGGTGAACCCACGGAGCTGGCCTTGTATGAAGCCGCCCACGAGGCCGGTTTCGACAAGCAGGCACTCGAACAGACCATGCCGCGCCTGGCCGTCATTCCGTTTGACAGTGAGCGCAAACTCATGACGACCCTGCACCCGTCAGCGCAGGGATGTATCGCCTATATAAAAGGTGCACCCGAAGCGGTGCTGGCGCACTGCACGCTGGCGCCGGACAGCGAGGCAACGAACAGCCTTGATGCCGGGGCCGTACTGGCAGAAGCCGAG